>NZ_JBHXFA010000001.1:0-148796 GCF_042724175.1 Streptomyces sp. NPDC127084 | reverse complement strand
GCGGCGGACTGTCATCCCCAGTCCCCCCCCGCCCCCCGCGCGCGGGACCACTCGCGGGGCGCCGCCCCCCCCCCCCCCCCCCCCCCCCCCCCGGACGGTCTCACTCGCAGGCGACGCCGTCACCGTCCCGGTCGAGGTGGCGCCCGTATCCCGGGTCCCCGACGCGCACGGGCGCGGCACCGGCCGCCCTGGCGGCGTCGCAGTTCCGGTAGTAGGCGTTGTCGTCCGAGCCGCCGCCCCCATCATCCGAGCCGCCGCCGTCGGGTCGGCTCTCCGCCTGCTCGGTGACCGTCTGGGTGACCGTGACCTCGACCCGGACATCCTTGGTGACGGTCGCCTGCGGTTCCGCTTTCAGGGCCGGGGGAGTGGCTGTGACCGTGGCCGTCACTGTTGCCGTGGGCTGCGTGTCCGTCGCCGTGAGGGCCTGCTTGTCGCTCGTGCCGCTCTGCTCGGAACCGGCGATACCAACCCCGCAACTCCCGGCCAGTACAGCCGTGACCGCGATGGCGACCCAGAAGGCCGGTCGGGAGGCGAGCCGCGACCGTGCCTGGTGTGGTCCGGGGGGTATCGGTCCGGGGTTGGGGCCGTATGGATTCATGAGTCCCCCTTCACGCACTGTGCCATGTGAGGTGGATCACATTAGCGTCGGCGTATGTACGGCGTCAGGCGTTCGCCCGAACTGATGGGAGACACGGGTCGCCGTGCCGCAGAGCCCGGACAATCAGGACGCCCGATATTCGCCACGGTCCGTTCACCGCGGTCTACACCACGGTCCGTTCACCACCGCCGCAGCTCGTCCCGCAATCTCCGCGCCACCTGCGCCATCAGCGCCTCCGCCCCCGGTTGGCTGCTCGCCGGGACGCGGGACTCGGTGAGCACGGCCACGGCGAAGGCCTGCCCGTCGGCGTGCTCGACCACGCCCACCTCGTGGCGGAGGTTCAGCAGCGTTCCCGTCTTGGAGGACCAGGTGGAGGCATCGGAGCTGAAGTCCGGGGCGAGCCGCTGCCGCAGGACGTTGTTCGCCATAAGGGTCCTGGTCCGTTCGGCGGTCCAGGGATCGACCGGTGACGGCGTCGTCCACAGGGCTTGCAACAGATCCGCGAAAGCACGCGCCGTGCCCGTGTTGGCACGGGTCACATCGAGCTGCGGCAGCCGGTGCCCACCGCCGCCCGTCCCCGCGTCGATGGCGAGGGCCTGGGCGAGATGCCCCTGCGCCGGGTCCAGGCGCTCGGCGGGGGTGTCGGCCAGTTCGCGCATCGTGTGGCGCACCGTGAGGCCGTGATGCAGGCCCAACTCCCGCAGGATGTCCGCCACCTGTTCGGGCGGTGTGAGTGCGAACAGCGCGTCTGCGGCCGTGCTGTCACTCAATGACGTGCTGAGATACAGCAGATCGTCGACCGCCACCCGTGCCGGATGGCGGAAGCGACTCAGACCGGTCGGCCCGGGGGTGGTGACACGCCCCGGCTGTACGTCGAGGGCGGTCGAGCCGTCGAGTTCGCCGCGCCGGATGCGTTCGAGGGTCGCCAGCGCGAGCGGGATCTTGGCGAGGGAAGCCACGGGCCGCTCGGTGTCGGGTTCGATACCGAGCTCGTCGCCCGTGCGCAGGTCCCGTACGAGAAACGAGCCGGCGAGCCCACCGTCGTGCAGCTCCTTGCGCAGATCCGCCAGCAGCCTCTCGCTACCGCTGTTCATGAAGCCACCTCTGCGCCGTCCGCGCCCAGACAGCTTCCGAGGGCGTCCCCGAGCCGGGTACGCAACCGTTCCGGATCTCCGGCCGCCGTCGCCGCGATCGCGTACCCCCGTACCAGCTCGGTCTCACCGATGGGCCGCCAGCGCAGCCCAAGCCCCGCCGCCTGCGCCGCTGAGCACAGCAGCAGATCCGCCCCGCGCAGCACCTCCGCCACCGCCAGCGTCAGACTCGGTGCGACGACGAGCTGCGCGGGCCGCAGCCCCACCGCCTCACACTGCCGTGTGAGCGGATCGCGGACATGCGCCACATCGTCCTCCGGCTGCATCCAGATGCGGCGCGGCGGACCGGAGTCGGCCCGTCCGACCCGCAGCGAGTCCAGATACACACGCCGCCTCCCGCCCGACGCCGTCCGCGCACCGGCGAGCCCCAGCGGTACGCACCACACGGCCTGGTCCGACGGTACGGCCACGAGCGCGGCCCGCACCTCACCGGAGCGGGCCAGCGCGGCCCGTTCCGCAGGCCCGGCGGTGTAGGGCTCCAGCGACACACCAGCGTCGCGCGCATCGGCGACCAGCCGGGCGAGATCCCCGGTCGATCCGAGCTCAGGCACGGCCAGCCGCACCGGCTTGCGTTTGGCCGCCTCCGCCCCGCGCTCCAGGTCGTCGGCGGTCAGCACCAGCCGCCGTGCCACCGGCAGCATGTCCCGCCCGAACGGAGTGAGCGTCGCCCTTCTCGGCGTGCGCTCGAAGAGCCGCTCGCCGAAATGCTTCTCCAGCGCGGCGACCCGGCGGCTGGCGACGGACTGCGACATCCGCGCGGCGGCCGCCCCCACGGTGAAGCTCCCGCGCTCGCTGACGCTGACGAAGGCACGGCACGCTGCGACGACATCCATGAGCTCCGACCCTATGCCGAAACGGCATGGAACCGCGCATTCCCGTCTTGGACCGCATACCCGCAGGTGGGTGAGGCTGAGCCGACAAGAGACCCGACCACGGAGGTTCGCCCCATGCACCGCCACCAGAGCGCTCCCGCCCGCCGTGCCGCCCTCGGCGCGCTTGCCACGCTCGCACTCGTCCCGCTGACGGCCTGCGCGCAGACAACAGCGACCCCCGCCATGTCGAAGGTGTCGTCCGAGACGTCCAAGCCCGCCGAGGTGTCCAAGCCGTTCCAGGAGCTTGAGGGCAAGTACGACGCACGACTCGGCGTGTACGCGATCGACACCGGCACCGGCCGTGAGGTGAGCTACCGTGCGGACGAGCGATTCGCGTACGCCTCCACCTCCAAGGCACTGATTGCCGCTGAAGTGCTGCGCAAGTACGGCACCGGCAAGGCCCTCGACAAGCTGATCCGGTACGGGCAGGACGACCTGGTCGACCACTCGCCCATCACCGAGAAGCACACCGACACCGGTATGACCCTGCGCGAGCTCTGCGACGCCGCCACGCGCTACAGCGACAACACCGCCGCCAACCTGCTCTTCGACGCACTCGGCGGCCCCAAGCAGTTGGACGCCATCCTGGAGAAGCACCTGGGGGACAAGGTGACCCAGATGAACCGCTACGAGACGGAACTCAACGAGGCCACCCCCGGCGACCCCCGCGACACCAGCACCCCGCGCCAACTCGCCAGGGACCTGCGCGCCTTGGTACTCGGCAAGGCCCTCAAGAGCGACGAGCGCGCGCAGCTGACCCAGTGGATGCGCACCAACACCACCGGTTCCAAGCTGGTCCAGGCAGGCGTCCCGGAGGGCTGGACCGTCGCGGACAAGAGCGGCGGCGGTCGCTACGCCACACGCAACGACATCGCCGTGGTGTGGCCGGGCGGCGGCGCGAAGCCCATCGTCATGGCGATCCTGTCGAGCCGCGACCGCGAAGACGCGCAGTGGAACGACGCACTGGTCGCGGACGCGGCATCGGTGGTCGTGCGGTCGAGGTGACGGGGCCGACGGGCTCCCGCCAGGGCTACGGCTGAGCCTGGCTGGCGGCGTACCCGACGAAGGCGGCCCAGGACGCGGGGGCGAGGTCGATCCGACCGCCGGTCGGGACCTTGGAGTCGCGCACATGGATGGTGCCGGGACAGGCGGCGACTTCGAGGCACTCGCCGCCTTCTCCGCTGCTGTAGCTCGACTTGCGCCAGGCGTAGGCGACTTCGAGGCACTCCCCGCCCTCTCCATCGCTGTAGCTGCTCTTGAACCAGTCGAGTTCAGCGGTGTTCATCGCTCTCCCAGCATCTTCTCGATCAGGGCCAGCGACTCCCGGGGAGCGAGAGCCTGGCCCCGCATCATCCCATAGCGCTCGCTGAATACCCGGACCTCATCCTGGTCCGTGATCAGCCTGGGGTGGCCATAGCTCTCGGTATACGCCACCTGTCCCCGCCCCTTGGGCGTCAGCAGGGTGAACGTGCCATCCAGACTCGGGTGTTCCTCGCAGCCCAACGACATGATCTGGAGCTCCACGGTGCGCAGCCGTCCGGCCTCCAGGAGCCGCCGCAACTGTCGCTCGTGAACGGCCCGCCCACCGATGGGCCGGAGCAGCACCGACTCTTCCAGCACGAAGGTCATGGTCGGTGCGGGCCAGCGCTCAAAGACGTCCTGCCTGGACAGCCGGTCGACCAGGCGCTTCTCGATGGTCTGCTCATCGAGCAGAGGACGCCGCTGGGTGAACACGGCCCGGGCGTACTCCGGGGTCTGGAGCAAGCCCGGGACGGACTGGTTCGCGTAGTAGTGCAGGGCGACCGCCTTCGCCTCCTCCCCTGCGAAGTCCCGGAACCAGTCCGGATGCCGCACCCGCGCCTTCGCCTGTGCCTTCTCGACGTCCGGGATCGCGGCCTTCAGCACTCCTCGCGCGTCCACCACCGGCTCCGCCAGCAGCAGGAAATCCGGCTGAGGAGTGCGAACGCCTCGTTCCATCGCGGAGATCAGCGACTCCCCGCAGTGCGTCGCCGTGGCCAGCTCCTTCTGACTGAGCCCGGCGGCCTCGCGCAGCGCCTTGATCTGCCTGCCCAGCGAACTGAACAGGAGTGCTGTGCCGTCCTCCTCGACGGGCCGCTCTGGCCGCTCCTCACGTTCCGATTCAGCCATGCCCCGTACCGCCCTTGCTCAGCCGCAGTGGTCACGGTCGACGCCCCGCACAAGGCCCGGACTGTACCCGCACAGCCACGCTCCGTCGCGCCGCCAGTCCTGGGAAGCTTATGCACAACCGGCCACGCTCGGTGACATGAAGGCCGAAATCACCACCCTCAAGAATGAGTTCACCCAGCGCCTGAGCTCCACCCGCCGGGGCGCCCGACTGGCCCGCCATCTGGCCGTGCACCGCTGCCACACGTGGGGTATCCCGTACAGCAGCGAACTCTCGGACAACGCGGCCCTGATCGTCGCCGAGCTCGCCGCGAACGCGGTGACCCACGGCCGCGTCGCGGGCCGCGACTTCGAGCTGCGCCTGCTGCTCGGGTCGGGCACCCTCCGCATCGAGGTCGCCGACGCCCGGGGCGAGCGCGCCCCGGTGGCAGCCGTCCCGTCGGCCGCCGATTCCGAGACGGGCCGGGGTCTGCTGCTGGTGGACGCGCTCGCATCGGACTGGGGCACGACACAGAGGGTCGTCGGCAAGACGGTGTGGGCCGAACTGCCGCTGCCCTGAGGACCTACGCCAGGTTTGTGATCGCCAAAGTCCAAACTCAGCCTGCTCAGCTCCCCATCAACTCCGAACAGTTGGCCGATCAGTCGTCGATGTTGGGACGATACGGTGAAAGGAACGGATCGAGGCGGTCGTAGATCTCTGGCTGCGCAGTCTCCGCCCCGCCACTTGATCACGACTCCGTGCAGACTAGAACCCCATCGGATCCCGGTGCGGGGTTGCCGTCGGGTCGCTCGACCACACCAAGCGCAGTTCCAAGCTCCCTGGCGCGGCGGAGGACTCGATCGAGCGTGCGGCCCACGCGTTCCAGTACACGTAGGTCTTGTTCTCCGTAAGGCGGAACGCGGGGACTTGCTGGGGGACCAAGTGCTGGTGGAAGACGGCAAACCGGATCTTCCCGGTCGCCTCCGGAGTCGAGGAGTTGAGCTGGTCCAGACAGTCGAAGACGGTGGTCGGCACGTATGCCGTGTAGGCGCCGAAGGCGAGGCTGGGGACGTTCACCGGAATGAAGTGTCCGGTGCCGGAGAAGCGGTCCCGAACGGCTCGCAACAGGGCAGCGCTCAGAATGGGGGACCCGAAGTCCGAGCTCGGGTAGTCAGCGAGTGTTCCCGCAGGGTCCCCGTGCAGCGATCCCGGGACCTCGGCGGGGAGGGGGACGGTCTGTTCGTCCAACTCCCATCGCAGGATCTGGTCGTCTTCCAGGAACACTCCTCTGAATGAATCGTGGAAGCGTGGCACGATGCGGAACACTTCGGCGGGGTCGGTCACATGCCCCTCCATTTCGGCTGCCATTTAGGCCCTGTCGCTGTACGGTTTAACACTCTGAAGCGGCAGCGCTTTCAAGCATGAGGAGAATTCTTTCCAGGTCTTCGGCGGTTGCGGCACAGAAGCTCTGATCTCCCGAATTGATGGCGATCATAGCTTCGTTGAAGTGTTGGGACTCATTCCCGGCTCCTTCGAGCAGGCGAGTAGGCAAGATCATCCAATTTCCTTTTGCAGTGAAGGTCCAATCCGCTTGAGTTTCGGCTCGCGCTACAGCGTCCTTGAATGCGGGCTTGAGTTCTTCTTTGGGATCTGCGAAGCGCCAGCTCACGAACGCAAGTTGAAGATGCCCGTAAATCGGATGTCGTTCGGTAGGTAACCGGAACCAAAGGACTTGACCGAACCTGCTCAGGGCTTGCCGAGCTCGTTGATTGCGTGGAGGTCTGCTATGGATGTTGCGTGTTCCGTTCAACGTCGTCCTCAAAGTGGAGGCATGCGATAATCGCCATCCTTTCTCATAACCTCTCCTAAGATGAGAACATGCGCATCCAGTATAGGATCCTAGTTTCGTTCGAGTCGGCTAGAAATAGATGTTTTCCGCCCTCTTCTGTCCTTACGCTTAGCATGCTCAACGTCTCCTCGGGGTAGTTTTCAAGGAACGCAACAAGTTCCTTCGTGTCTTCGTTTAGCTGAGTCCCTGGCTGAGTCCTTCTTAGTCTGCGTAGATAGATTTTTAGCAAGTTGATGCGCAGGACCTCACCGCTCTCGACGTCTACTGCGTTGTGTGTCGAAAGCAGTGCCTCGCTAGCGCAGGCTCCTTCTTCGGTTGCGACGGAAATGAGTCGTCTCAGTTCGGTCGAGTCCATGGTCCACCGCCAATGCTGATCTCTGCGCCGTTGACCGTCCCGCGGAGGAGTACTTCTCCTTCGTCGTACGGGAAAGAAATTCCGGGAACTCGAGAGTACTCTGTGCCATCTCCGTTTGGGATGCGCAATACTACGCCTGGCCCATTTCCTCGGTAGCTTTCTTCGATTGCCATCTCCTCGTAGTAGGTGGTCCAGGAGGTGAAAATGCTGTCAGTTCGACCGCCGACGTGTAGTTGTGGATCTGAGTGGCCTCCGAGTGGTTCGGCTACACCTTGGAGGGCATCTTGGTACATTTTTTGCCACTCGGCCGGGCTGCGTTCATTCGCGAAGCCGACACCTCGGTATAGGTAAGGTTCGTCATTTGCGTCCCAACTACCTCCATTTCGACATGAATCCGGCGCAAGGCCGCGGGAGTCAGTGTCAATGTGAGGATTCTGCACGTAGCCCGTCGGATTGGGTGCGGGCCTGAGTCCGAATGGATCTTGGCTGAAGTACCGCGCCGTCTCCGGGTCGTAGTGCCGGAAGTAGTTGTAGTGCAGCCCGGTTTCGGGGTCGAAGTACTGGCCCGGGAAGCGGAGTGGGGTGTATGTGGTGCTGGATTTCGCCCAGGTCGTGGTGCCCCAGAGAGTGCTGCGGGTGCGCCAGGCCAGGTTGCCGGACTCGTCGATGAGTTGCGTCGGGGTGCCGACGAGGTCGGTGACGATGGCGAAGAAGCGGTCGTCGATGGCTTCCTGTGGGGTGTCCGCCGACAGGCGGCGTTCCGTCTGCGCGACGGGGTGCAGGCCCCGGTGGTCCCAGGTCAATGACACCGGACTGGGGAGGTCGGGGCTCTCGGTGGTCTGTTCGCAGAGGGTCGTGCCGTCCCAGGTGAAGGTCACCTGCTCCACGACCGTCTGCCCGTCCCCGGCGAGGCGTTGCTTCGCGATGCGGCGGCCCAGCGCGTCGTACTGGTAGCGCCAGGCCGTGCCGTCCGGTGTGGTGACGGAGGTGAGGCGGTCTTCCGGGTCCCACTCGTAGCGCCAGGTGTCCGGCTTGTGCGACAGCCGGGGCTTTTGGCGGAGGGTGACGCGGCCTGCTGCGTCGTGTTCGTAGCGGACCGCGCCTGCCGTGCGGATACGGGTGCCGGTGTAGGTGCGGGGGCCGGTGGCTTCCTGGCCCGGGTGGGAGGTCGGCCAGGTGGCCGCGGTCTGGTTGCCTGCCTCGTCGTAGGCGTAGGTCTCCGACCAGCGTGCCGCGTGTACCGCGGTGACCCGCCCGGCCGTGTCCAGGTCGAAGTGGCGTGAGCCGTTGAGGTTGAGGTGGTCGTCGAGGCCGATCAGGTTTCCATCGGCCTGGTAGGTGTAGGTGCGGTGCTGGAGAGTCTGCCGTGTCGGGCCGAAGACTTCCTGCTTGGTGAGACGGCCGAGGGGGTCGAAGGTGTTGGTGAAGGTCAGGGTGTCGCCGATGTGGCGGGATGTCTCGCGGCCCGCCTCGTCGTGGGTGAAGGCGATGGTGCGGCCTGACGTGGTGAGTCGGGTGCGGTTGCCCGCCGCGTCGTACGTCCAGGTGCTGGACGCGCCCGTGGGTGTGATCCGACCGGTCCGGCGGCCCAGCCTGTCGTAGGTGTAGCTGAGTGTGCGGGAGTTGACCGTCTCCGAGACCACCCGGCCGGCCTCGTCGCGCTCCAGTGTCAGGTCGGCGTCCGGGCTGGTCGCCCGGGCTAGGCCGCCGGTCGCGTCGTACGCGTAAGTCGTGACCACCCCAGCCACGTCCTTGGCCACCGTGCGGCCGAGTACATCGCGCTCGAAGCTGATCACTTCGCCGGAGGCGGTCGTTCGTGAGGCCAGTTGGCCCGCAGCATCGTGCCGGTAGGCCAGCACGCGGTCGTCGAAGTCCGTCTCGGATATCAGGCGTCCGGCCGGGTCGTAGGTGTAACTCCAGGTGAGGCCCTGAGGGTTGGTGACCTTGCGGAGGCGGAGTTCGGTGTCGTGCTCGAACTCGTAGCGCACACCGTCAGGGCCGGTGCGGGCCGACATCAGGTCGAAGTGGGTGTACTCGTAGCGCGAGAGCGCACCCATCGCGTCCGTGTGGGAGGTGCAGTTGCCCTCGCCGTCGTACGTCCAGGACTCCGCGGTCCCGTCAGGAGCGGTACGGCGCGACGGCTTGCCTTCCACCGTCCATTCCAGCCGGGTGACCGCACCCAGCGGGTCGGTCAGGGTGATCGGGCGGCCGAACGCGTCCCGTTCGTACGAGGTCACCGCGCCCAGCGGGTCCGTGATGCGCAGCGGCAGCCCCGCCGCATCGCAGCGGACCGATGTCGTCGCTCCCAACGCGTCGGTGACCGAGGACAGATGGCCGCGGTCGTCGTACGTGAAGAGCGTGGTGGCACCCGTCCCGTCCGTCACCGACGTCCGGTTGCCCCACTCGTCGAACTGCTGGTAGGTCCGGGAGCCGTCCGCGCCCACGATGGACACGGGCAGGCCCTGATCGTCGTAGCCGATGCTCGTGTAGCGGCCGTCCGGGCGGACGATCACCAGGGGGCGGCCCGCCGGATCGTAGGCACAGCTCGTCGTGCGACCCAATGGGTCGGTGACGGTCAGGGGGCGCTTGCCGTCGTCGTACGTGGTCCGGGTGGTCGCTCCGTCCGGGGCGATCTCCCCGGCCACCATCAGCCGCTCGTTGATCAGGTAACGGCTGGTGTGGCCGAGGGAGTCGGTCCTGGTTGTGACCTTGTGGCCGGTCGCCGAGTCGATGCTGTCGTATGTGAACTTGTTCCGCAGGTGTCCGGCCTGGCCCGTCTGGTACGTACAGCGGTGCTGATCGTCGTAGACGTACTCGTAGGAGGAGTCGTTGGTGTCCGTCCACGCGGTGATGCGGCCCAGGTCGTCATTCGTGAAGCGGGTGGGCAGGCCCGAGGAGTTCGTCACCGAGGACAGGTGACCGCGGTCGTCGTACGCGTACCGGACCAGTTCGATGTCCTGGCCGTCCGCGCCCGGCCCGTCGTTTCCCGCCAGGTGGAGGGCTGTGACGCGGTCCCCCTCCGTGGTGAGCTTCAGCCGGTAGCCCGCGCTGTGCGCGATCTCCGTCGGCGCGCCCTCGGCGTCGTAGCTGAAGGCCAGCCACTGCCCGGAACGGTCGGCTGTCTGCTCCAGCCGCGCGATGCCGTCGCCGTCCCCGCCGGGCGCGGTGAAGTACCAGGCGCGGCCCGCGACGGGGTCGTTGACCGTGTAGTCGCCGTATGTGTCGATGGTCAGCAGGTAGCGCTCGCCTACCAGGGGCAGCACCGGCACTCCCGGCGCCGGGTGGGGGAAGGGCGTCAGCGAGCCGTCGTCGCCGATCAGGATGACGCCCTCGGCGTCGACCTCCAGTCGCTGGTCCGCCGTCGACGCCCAGGACGGGCCGAACCACCGCCCGGCCCGGTAGGACGACTCGAACTGGCGGGAGAAGCGCAGGGGGAGTCGGCCGGGCAGTGCGGCATCGGTCTGGGGCAGCGCCATTCGGCCGGTTGCCATGTCGATGGGGTCGCCGCCGAAGGTCTTGCACCAGGTCTTGCGGGCCACGTCCCGAATCGACGTCCTGACACCACTGCGTGCCGCGCCTGTCACCGCTTCCTTGGCGCTGGCCCGCACCGCGCTCCTGGCCGCGCCCGGCATCCCCTTGCCGCCGACCGCGTTCGCGAGGAGCACGCCCAGGGCGTTGCCCGGGTCGCTGCCCCAGCCCGTCCCGATCATCGCCTTTGGCAGCCGCTCGGGGTGTGCGGCCGTGCCGACGAGTCCGGCCAGCACCATGCTGGAGGCGCCCATGTACTGACCGGGGTGGGTGAGGTTGTAGGGATCCATCGGGTTGACCGTGCGGGCCAGCCGGGCCATGTCCGCTATGCCGTTGACCACGCCACCCCCCACGTGCGCCCCGGTGAGCTGCATGCCGACCATGCCGTCCTTGAGGTCGGCGGTGAGCCGGTCGGTGAAATCCGGCTTCTCCGGGGCCAGCGCCAGCCCCGCCGCCACCTTCCGCTGGGCGTCGCGCGCCGCGTCGGTGCGCTGGCGGCGGGCGTCGTCGAGGATCTCCTGGGCCTCCTGGCGGCCCCCGACTCCCGGGTCGCTGAAGCCTCCCGGCTCGGTCGGTTTCGGTCCAGGGTCGCCGCCCCGGAGGGCCGTGAGGTTGTAGGCGGTGACGGCCTGGTTGTACGCCTCCACCTGGGTGTCGTATGCCGAGGCGGCCTGCTCGGTGGCGCGTTGCGCGTTCTTGTACGTTTCGAGCGCGATGCCTGCTTGAGCCTGTGCCCAGACCACCGTGTCCGCGTACGCCTGCAACGCCTTGCCCGCGTCCTCGCAGGCGTCGGCCGCCTTCAGCCACTGCTTGGGGTGCATGTCGAACTTGGCGCGGAAGGCGTCAGCCGCCTCGCCCTGCCAGCCATGGCCACTCAGATCGCGCATGCCGTCGCCGACGCTCTCGAAGGCCTTGGCGAAGTCGAGCAGGTGCTTCGCCCGCTCCTCGATCGCCGGGGCGCTGCCGTGGACCAGCTCCTTGGGGTCGTCGGTCTCGCCGAGTCGGCGTTCCTCGACGGTGCCGCCGAGGCGGTTGTTCACACCCTCGCCGAAGTCGCGTACGCCCTCCGCCGCACCCTCGGCGCCGATCGCGTTCAGGCCGTCCGCTGTCTTCCCGGCGACGAAGTCGGTGGCCTCGCCGACGCCCGCCTTCACGGTGTTGGCGGCGCCCTCGGCCATCTCGCCGATGCCGTCCAGGACCCCCATCAGCGCTCGCCCCCGCCGGCGCCGGGTCCGGCTTGCTGCTCGGGCGGCCCGTCCCACTGCCATTCGGTGTCGTCCTCGAACAGCGCCCCCGGAGTCACCGTCGACGTCCGTACGTCCTCGCCGGCCTGTGCCCAGGCCTGCTCGGCCTGTTCGAGCCCGGCCCGCCCCGACTCCGCGCTGAAGTCCGCGTTCTGTATATGGCTCAGGTTGTTGTCCTTGAAGGTGTCCCCCCAGGACCGGCCGTTGATCTCCTCCTGGGTCAGGTGCGGATTGCCAGTGGCGGCCGTCCACGCGTTCTTCAGGGTGTCGGAGGCGTACTGCTCCTGTTCGTGATAGATCCCCGCCGACAGCCCGAGCCGCCTGGCGAACTCGTTCGCGTCCTGCATCAACGTCCGCACCCCCCAACCCCAGTTCTCACAGAAGGCCGCGAACGTCCGCGTCAGAGCGTCGTCGCCCACCTCCAGCCCGGCCAGCTCCAACTCGTCGAAGCCACGCCCCAGATTCGCCTCGATGTCGAAACCGAGCTCCTTGAGCTCGTCCATGGCGAGGTCGATGCCCTTGGTGATCTGGTCGAGGGCCTCCCGGTCGAACTGATATCCCCCGCTCATGCGGCTCCCTCGGCCTGCACCGCGCCAGCCGCGCCAGCCGCGCCAGCCGGGTCCGTCGCATCCACCGCCACCGCGTCCGGCACGATCCCCACCACCGGCGGCAGCAACCACCCCGTGGGACTTCCCGCGTCCAGCGCGACCCCGGTCGGCCCCTCGATACCCGGGATCATCCGGTCGAGTATGTGCGCGCCATACACCGGCACCCACTCGTCGATGGCCTCGCCGCGTCGCGCGACGAAGTGCTCGAGAGCTTCCAGGCTTGTGAACGCGAATATCCAGCGAATGCCGCCGGAGGGCGCGGACAGCAGACCGCCGTCCACCACCGGTACCAGGACCTCGGTCCGCCGGAACTCGCCCAGTGCCGCCCGCGAGTCCCGCAGTCCGTCCGCCGTGTCCGGATCGGTCAACAGCCGTATGCGGGCTTCGAGTTGCCCGGCACGTGTCTGAGTGTGCGGAAACGCGCTCACGTTGCGTCACCCCCGTAGGTCCATTGTGTAAGCGAAACGCAAGACGCTATCCGAACGTCCTTGCGGGAAACAGGATTTGCCGAGCCCTTCACAGGAAGTTGGCTCAAAACCCTTGGGACCCTTGAAACCGCGGTGTCGCGCTATGAGCACACCCGCTTCGACCTGCTGCGAGCCCGCACGGGCGCGGACGGCGTGCGCTGCTCGCCGTTGCCGTTTCGGACGACCAGCACCTGATGCTCGAAGCAGCGGACGGCGGTATCACCCACTACGACCCCAACGGGTGGGACCACGGGAAAGGCCGACAGGGACCGGCCGCGGATTCGCTCCCTCGGCCGGCCCTGCTGCTCGGGCTGATCGCCGAGGCGAGCGGGCGCCCTGGCCGGGTTGCCGGTGCGCGCTCGTATGCTCGGACCATGACTGCTCACCAGCCCGGACGTCCCACCGAGAACGCGATGCGGCGCGCCCTCAAGCGAGCACGCGACGGCGTGGCGCTCGATGTCGCGGAGGCCGCGGTGCTGTTGCAGGCGCGGGGCGCGGATCTCGATGACCTGTGCGCCTCCGCCGCCCGGGTGCGGGACGCCGGTCTTGAGGCCGCAGGCCGTCCCAGGGTCATCACGTACTCGAAGAGCGTGTTCATCCCGCTCACCCGGCTCTGCCGCGACAAATGCCACTACTGCACCTTCGTCACCGTGCCGGGCAAGCTGCGCCGGGCGGGGCACGGGATGTTCATGTCGCCTGACGAGGTGCTGGACATCGCCCGCCGGGGCGCCGCGCTGGGCTGCAAGGAAGCGCTGATCACCCTGGGGGACAAGCCCGAGGACCGCTGGCCCGAGGCGCGCGAGTGGCTGGAGGCCGAGGGATACGACGACACCATCGCGTACGTACGCGCGATGTCGATCCGCATCCTGGAGGAGACCGGGCTGCTGCCGCACCTCAACCCCGGGGTGCTGAGCTGGACCGACTTCCAGCGGCTCAAGCCCGTCGCGCCGTCGATGGGGATGATGCTGGAGACCACGGCCGAGCGCCTGTGGAGCGAGCCCGGCGGCCCGCACTACGGATCGCCCGACAAGGAACCCGCGGTGCGGCTGCGGGTGCTGGAGGACGCCGGGCGCAGCTCGGTGCCGTTCACCAGCGGGTTGCTCATCGGGATCGGCGAGACCTACGAGGAGCGCGCCGACTCGCTGTTCGCGCTGCGCCGCGTGGCACGGGCGTACCACGGCATCCAGGAGCTGATCATCCAGAACTTCCGCGCCAAGCCGGACACGGCGATGCGCGGGATGCCGGACGCCGAGCTGGACGACCTGATCGCGACCATCGCAGTCGCCCGGCACATCATGGGCCCTTCGGGCTGCATCCAGGCGCCGCCGAACCTGGTGGACGCGGAGTACGGGCGGCTGATCGCTGCAGGGATCGACGACTGGGGCGGGGTGTCGCCGCTGACTCCCGACCATGTGAACCCGGAGCGGCCCTGGCCGCAGATCGACACCCTCGCCGAGCGTTCCGCGGCTGCCGGCTTCCGGCTGCGGGAACGGCTCGCGGTGTATCCGGAGTTCGTGCGGCGCGGTGAGCCCTGGCTGGATCCGCGGCTGCTGCCGCATGTGCGGGCGCTGGCCGACCCGGAGACGGGGCTCGCCGACGAGGGCGCGATGCCGGCCGGTCTGCCCTGGCAGGAGCCCGATGAGGCGTTCACCCCGTCCGGCCGTACCGATCTGCACCGCACCATCGACACCGATGGCCGCACCAGCGACCGGCGGGACGACTTCGACGAGGTGTACGGGGACTGGGAGGCGCTGCGCGAGGCGGCGGCGCCCGGCATGGTGCCGTCCCGGATCGACACCGACGTACGCGCCGCCCTCGCGACGGCCGCCGACGACCCGACCAGGCTGACGGACGCGGAGGCGCTGGCGCTGCTGCACGCGGACGGTCCGGCGCTGGACGCGCTGACCCGTATCGCGGACGACGTGCGCAGGTCCGCTGTCGGCGACGACGTGACGTATGTCGTCACCCGCAACATCAACTTCACCAATGTCTGCTACACAGGCTGCCGTTTCTGCGCCTTCGCGCAACGCCGCACGGACGCCGACGCCTACACGCTGTCGCTGAGCCAGGTCGCGGACCGCGCGCAGCAGGCGTGGGACGTCGGTGCAGTCGAGGTGTGCATGCAGGGCGGTATCCATCCGGACCTGCCGGGGACCGCCTACTTCGACATCGCGCGGGCGGTGAAGGAACGCGTACCCGGCATGCACGTCCACGCCTTCTCGCCGATGGAGGTGGTCAACGGCGCCACCAGGACCGGGATGTCGATCCGCGAATGGCTGACGGCCGCGAAGGAGGCCGGGCTCGACTCGGTCCCGGGCACGGCCGCCGAGATCCTCGATGACGAGGTGCGCTGGGTGCTGACCAAGGGCAAGCTGCCCACGGCCACCTGGATCGAGGTCATCACCACGGCCCATGAGCTGGGCATCCGCTCCAGCTCGACCATGATGTACGGGCATGTCGACCAGCCCCGGCACTGGCTCGGGCACTTCCGTACACTGGCCCGTATCCAGCAGGAAACGGGTGGTTTCACCGAGTTCGTGACCCTGCCGTTCATCCACACCAACGCGCCGGTCTACCTCGCCGGGATCGCCCGGCCGGGCCCGACCACCCGCGATAACCGGGCCGTGACGGCGATGGCCCGGCTGCTGCTCCACCCGCATATCCCGAACATCCAGACAAGCTGGGTCAAGCTGGGCGCGGAGGGTGCGGCGGAGATGCTCCGCTCCGGGGCGAACGACCTGGGTGGCACGTTGATGGAGGAGACCATCTCGCGGATGGCGGGCTCCGGTTACGGCTCGTACCGCTCGGTCAAGGACCTGGTCGCGATCGCGGAGTCGGCCGGGCGGCTGGCCAGGCCGCGGACGACGCTGTACGGCGAGGTGCCGCGGGAGCGGATCGCGGCAGCGGAGGCGTCGGACGGGCATCTGCCGGAGCTGCTGCCGGTGCTCACGGACTGAGGCGTACCCCGTCCCGGGGGTACGGGGTTTCGCGGTGTGCCGCACCGTGCACGGTGGGCCGGAGTGTCCGTCCTCAATCGCCGGGCGGGCCGGGTGCAAGGGCTCACCCGTCACGTGGCCGGTCCGCGATGCCCGGCGGGATCCGGTCGGTGTGCGGATCGTTTCCGGTCGCTGTCCTGGCTGGGCGGTTGCGGCACACCAGGTGAGCCGTCGATGATCGGAACGCATGCATGGGTGGATCGGTTACCCACAGTTCCGGCTTGATTGCGCCCATGTAGTGATTTCTCCCGGTCGATTACAGTGCTGCGCACGAGCGAGGAGGAAACACCGCGTGACGACAGCAGCCGCCATCTGGGGCCGGGCCGAGCAGCAGGATTTCCGTGCCCGGGTACGCGGCTGCCTGCTCGGCGGCGCCATCGGGGACGCGCTCGGCGCCGGGGTCGCGGCACAGACCGTCGATGAGATACGCGCCACGCACGGCGTGGACGGTGTGAGCGACTTCATGCCCGCGTACGGCCGGCGCGGTGCCGTCACCGCCGCCACCCAGCTCACCCTGTTCACCGTCGACGGCCTGATACGGGCCCAGGTGCGCAAGGACACCGGCGCCTGGCATCCCCCGACCGACGTGCACCGGGCCTATCTGCGCTGGGCGTCCACCCAGCGCGACTGGGGCCCCGACGAGCGTCGCAAGGACAACGGATGGCTCGCCCGTGAGGAGTGGCTCTACACCCGCCGCGATCCCCAGTCGTCCACCCTCAGCGGTCTGGCCGACGAGACCCTCGGCACACTCGACAAGCCCAAGAACCCCACCGCCCGCGACGCGGGCGCCGTGCTCCGGTCGGCTCCCTTCGGACTGCTGGTGGGCTGGGAGCCGCAGCTCGTGTGCCAACTGGCCGTGGAGTGCGCCACACAGACCCATGGCCACCCCACCGCGTATCTCTCGGCCGGTGCCTTCGCCGTGATCGTGCACGGGCTCGCACGCGGTGAGACCGTCGATGCCTGCGTCCAGCGCGCGCTTGCCCTGCTCGCCTCCCGTCCCGGCCACCAGCCGGTCACCGACGCTCTCAAGCAGGCGCTCGGCGCCGTACGCCAGGGGATCCCCAGCCCCGCCAGGATCGCCGCGCTCGGCAATCCCGAGCATGCCGAGGACGCCATCGCCGTGGCCGTCTACTGCACGCTCGTCAGCGAGGACGTGCGGCACGGGCTGAGCCTCGCCGTCAACCACGACGGCCCCTCGCACACCACGGGCGCGCTCGCGGGCGCCCTCCTCGGTGTGATGCACGGCGAGACGGCGCTGCCGCCGGGCTGGCTCGTGGAGCTCGAAGGCCGGGCCACGCTGCTCGAACTCTCGGATGACTTCGCGATGGAGATGACCCAGGGGCCGGCCCTGCACGGCCCGAGCGCGTCGTCCCAGGGCTGGTTGCTGCGCTACCCGCGCGCCTGACCGAGCGTGGACCCGGTGTCAGGCGGGGCGTCAGGGCTCAGCGCATCAGCTCACCCGCGTTCACCAGCAGCGACTGCCCCGTGATCGCCCGTGCCCGGTCGGAGGCCAGGAACGCCACAGCGTCGGCGACATCCCCGTCCGTGGCCAGCTCGGGCAGTGCCATCCGCGCGTTGAGCCGGTCGAGCACCTCGGATTCCGGCAGGCCCTCGGTGTGCGCGGTGAACCGCACGTACGCTTCCACGGGCGGTCCCCACATCCAGCCCGGCAGCACGGTGTTGACCCGGATCCGGTGCCGGCCCAGTTCCTGGGCCAGCGAGTACATCGCCGAGGTGAGAGCGCCCTTGGACGCCGCGTAGGCCGCCTGCCGCACCTGCGAGGGCGCGGCGACCGCCGATTGCGTACCGATGATGACGACGGAGCCGCCGCGTTCCTTGAGCGCGGGAAGGCAGGCCCGGGTCATCCGCAGCGTACCCAGTAGGTTGACGTCGATGACCTGCCGCCAGGTGGCGAAGTCGGCGTCCTCCAGTCCGCCGAAGTAGCTGTCCCAGGCGGCCACATGGACCACCGAGTCGATCCGTCCGAACCGCTCGACGGCCAGCGCCGCCAGCGCCTCGCACTGCGTCTCGTCGGTGATGTCGGTGGAACGGTGCGCGGTGCGACTGCCCGAAGGGTCGATCTGCGCGGCGGACTTGGCGAGGTTGTCGGCGGTGCGTGCGCCGAGCACGGCGTTCCCGCCGTCCCTGACGACGGTGGCGGCCACTTGGTGCCCGAGCCCGGCGCCGACTCCGGACACGATGACGGTCTTCCCCTGAAGCAGCATCCCGACGGCTCCCGGCTCTGGTCATCTATCTGACGGACCGTCAGAGTAGATCCGTCCACCGCAGGAAGGAAGAGGAGGAAGTGGGAGCGAGCGCATGAGCGCAGACATCGAGCACAACGACGACACCCGGTCCGGGGTGTACGCGGAACTGGCGGCCGTCGGCCCTTACGGAGTCCACCCCGGCCACGCCCTGATCACCATGGTCGAGCCCCACCCCGGCCACGAGCACGCCTACAACCGCTGGTACGAGGACGACCACTACTACGCGGGCGCTATGGCGATGCCCTGGATGTTCGCGGGGCGGCGCTGGGTGGCTACCCGCGAACTGCAACTGCTCCGATATCCCGAGAAGTCCGCGGTCGCCCAGCCGGTGACGGCCGGCTGCTACATCTCCACGTACTGGATCACCGAGGGCCGCTACGACGACCATATGAAGTGGACCGTCGCCATCAACAAGCGGCTCAACCGCGACAGCCGGGTCCACCAGGCCCGTACGCATGTGTTCACCGCCTTCCAGGACCACGCGGCGACCGTCTACCGGGACGGTGCGGCCGGGCCGCGCGACTACCACGCGCTGGACCACCCCTACAAGGGCCTGGTGGTGGAGGTCATCGACGCGGACGGGCCGCGGCAGCGGAACGAGCTGCTGGAGTGGCTGCGTACCCGTGAACTGCCGAGGCGGCTCGCGGGCTCCCCGGCGGCGATGGTGACGGTCTTCCGGCCGACACCGCTGCCGCTGGAGCGGATGACGTACGTCAAGCAGGTGGAGGGCGTCGATACGAGGCTGACGCTGCTCTGGTTCCTGGAGCGGGATCCACGGGAGTGCTGGGACGAGCACTTCGCCGACCCGGCCGCAGGAGGAGAAGCGGGGGAGTGGGCTGTTCCGGCGCGGGTGGAGCTGGTGGCGCCGTTCATTCCGACGGTGCCGGGCACCGACCGCTATGTGGATGAGCTGCGCGGCGATTGACCCTGAAGGGTGTGCGCGAGGTCCAGGGGCACGCACGCACACAGGCCGAGCCCCCTCGGCCGGGACGGCGGACCAGTCGAGGGGGCTCTGTCTCTGGTGCTTGGGGCTCTTAGAGCGATCCGTTGCCGACCTCGTGGACGAACGCGTTCCATGAGTCCGGGACGAAGGTGATGGACGGGCCGGAGGGGACCTTTGAGTCCCGCACCGCGATCGCTTCCACCATAGGGGACTTGACCTCGATGCACGCGCCGTTTCCTCCGGAGTAGGAGGACTTGGTCCAGGTGTCCAGGGCGCCCTTGCGAATAGCCATGTGTATCTCCGGTTCCAGGTTGGTCGTCGCCGTCGGTGGTGTTGTCGGTCCTGCTGGTGTTTCTCGCTGCTCGGCGGTGTTCCGGGCGCTGCTTGACGGCGTGATCAGGACGCTACTGGCGGGCTCGGAGGCTGAGAACGACCCTTCACCCGACCGGATGGCATATTCACGGATGGGCTTACGGGGAACGGCTTCCACCGTGTACCGTGCCCGCCCCGGCGACTCACCGCAGAGGCGGGCACCCTCACCTGGGTGTCATCTCGCGTACTTCTTGGCGGCGTCCGAGATGAAGTCCCGGCTCTGCTCGACATTCAGCGCCTGAGCCCGCAAGTGCTCGTACATCATCGTGTACTTGTGCACGTCATTCGCCTTCTCGAGGTACAGATCGCTGGTGACGCCCTCGATGTAGACCACACTCGAATCCGCGGCGTCCGGGAACTCCAGCACCGCGTAATGTCCCGTGATCCCCGGGTGGGCGCCCATGCTGAACGGCAGCACCTGCACCGTGACATGCGGCAGATGTGACTGCTCCACCAGGTACTCCAACTGGTCCCGCATCACTTGCTCGTTGCCCACCACCCGCCGCAGCGCCGACTCGTCCACGACGGCCCACAACCGCAGCGGGCTCTCGGGTGCCGAGACGCGCTCCTGCCGCCGCATCCTGACCTGCACCCGCTTCTCGACGTCACTCACCGGCGACTCCGGCAGCGCGCCGCGGATCAGGGCCTCCGCGTACTGCCGACTCTGGAGCAGTCCGGGCACGACCTGCGGCTCGTAGACGCGCAGCGAGGCCGCGTCGGTCTCCAGGCCGATGTAGACGCTGTACGGGATGTCGCCGAAGGCATGCCACCAGCCTTGCTGGCGGGAGTCCTTGGCCATCTGCATGAGCGAGTCGACCATCCGCTGGTCGTCGACTTCGTACACCCCGCACAGGTCGCGGACATCGCGTTGGCTGATGGAGCGGCGGCCGTTCTCCAGGCGGCTGATCTTCGACTGCGAGACAAGCAGGCGGTCCGCCACCTCCTCCGCGGTCATTCCCCTCTGCTCGCGGAGCCGGCGCAGCTCCTGGCCCAAGCGGCGCCGCCTGACAGTGGGGTTGATATTGGACGCCACGAGAACTGCACCTCCGGCTGCTGTTACTGCTGTACGTTGCCATGCGTTGCTGTACGTATCCAACACTCAGCAGACTGCCACCAATTCCGCTGGCAGCGCTGGGAAATGACGACAATGAGGACCCGCGCGGGGCAACGCGAACGCGCGGGGTAGTCATCATGACTGCCCCGCGCGTTCACTGCGGCTCCCGAACCGGGTCCTGTGTGCGTGATGTTGACGTGGTCCGGTGGTGCGGCGGTGCGGTGTGACGGCGGTGCGGACGTGCGGTGCCGTGTCATGACACCGTGACGCGCCGTGTCGTGCGGCGGTGGTGCCTGACGCGATGGTGGTGCGTGCCGTGGTGCGGCGGTGGTGCCTGACGCGGTGGTGGTGCGTGCCGTGGTGCGCGGCGGTGGTGCGTGGTGCGGTGGCAGGGCGCGGGGGTGGTCGCGCTGCTGCTGCGGTGCCTTGGCGCCGGAGGTCAGTGCACGGCGGCTCGGGCCATGCTTCCCCGGCGGGACGGCACCGTGGCGGCCGGTTGGCGGCTGCCCCCGGCGGCGTTGTTACGGCGTGGCTGTGCGGCCACACCGTTCTGGACGTCCATGACGGCGTGCGCCACCAGTCCGCCCATGGGGTCGTGCCTGATCAGGTCCCGGAGCCTGGAGCGCGACGAACGCCCCTCGTTCCCCGGGTACAGGTGCTTGCCGAGGCCGACCGCGTGCGCCAGTGCGGCGAGCGCGGCGGTGCGCGGGTCCGGTGGTACGCCGGTCCGGATCGCGCTGTCCAGCCGGGACCTGATCTCCCGGCTGATGGCCGTGTCCGTCGCCTGGTAGCGAGTCGTCGGCAGCACCCCGCACATCTGGCCCTCGACGGCATGCACCATGCCGCACCGCTCCAGATGCGAGAGGTACGTCTGGCGGAGCCCCAGTCGGGGTCCGCCGATCCAGTGGACGGCCCGGACCGGACTGCCACGCCTGCGCAGCAGCTCCAGTGCGGAGTCCAATGTCGGATCTCCTGTCGGCCGTGGCATCACCACGGCGATACGATCCCCGTCAGGGGCTATCCGTCCTGCCAGTGCCAGCTCCACTAGCTGTGCACCGGCCAGGCCGAGGTCGAGCGACTGCGGCTGCGCTGTGGTACCCGTGGTCGGGTCCAGAGCGAGCAGCAGAAGCTCTTCCGGAATTGTTCTGCGGCTCTTGCCCATCCATGCCTCCCCGCGTGGATGAATGACAGGGTGACGCCTCTCACATTGGTCTGTCGAGAGTGCCTGGGTGCTTCGTGCTGGAACCAGTAGGTATGTCGTTCTCGTCTAGCACGGGGGCCAACTGGTCACACAGGACACTGGTAGATGGTTCGGACAGGCGTCGCAGCGCGGCGAGCAGGCATGGAGGAGGCACGGTGGCGGGCGAGTCCCCTGACAGGTCGGAGCAGCGGAAGTCGTCGGGGGAGACGGTTTCGGGCGAACGTGATCCGAGGCTTGCCATGATCCGTGCGGCGGGGGACCCGCCGCGGGCGGAGGGGCGTACCGACCAGGCGACGGCGGTGTTCCGGGTTCCGCCGGCGCCCGAAGCCGAGGTCGAGGCCGAGGACGAGGCCGAGAACCAGGTCGAGGCTGAGGTCGAGAACCAGGTCGAGGCTGAGGTCGAGAACCAGGTCGAGGCCGAAGGCGAGGCTAAGGGCGGGACCGACGGCGTGGGCGACGTCGGGAGCGAGGATGGCGCGGAGTCGGATTCCGATTCCCCGGAATCCGCTGAGCAGTCCGACGCATCTGACAAGTCCGAAACTTCCCGGGAATTCAAAGACTCCGAAGACTCCGAAGACCCGGAGGAGTCCGACGAGCCCGCTGGCGCCGACGCGGACACCACCGGCGACGATGGCGACGAGGCCGACGACGCGCGGCTACGCAAGGCCGTGGCCTCCTGGGTGTCGACGGCGGCCGAGGCTCAGGAGGAGAGCTCCGAGAGCTCCGAGGACGTGGAGGCGGACGACGCGTCCGACGCGTCCGGGGAGTCCGATGACGTAGAGGGCTCAGACGAGGACGTGGAAGCCGCCGACGAGCCCGGCGAGCCCTCTGACGCTGAGGGTTCCGACGAGGACGCGGAAGCCGCCGACGCGCAGGCCGAGGGTGCCACGGACGAGGCCCAGGTAGCGGAGGCCGCCGAGGACGACGCTCAGGAGGGCTCGGCCCAGGCAGCCGCCCCTAAGGGCGGCGAGACCGACAAGCCGGTGGATCAGGCGACCGCCGTGTTCAAGTTGCCCACGCGACGGACCCCGGACCAGCCCACTACCGCGCTCAAGATCACGCCGCCCGCCGCGAAGCCGGAACCAAAGCCGGAATCGAAGGTGGAGTCGAAGCCGGAGTCCGACTCGAAACCCGAGGCGGAGTCGGCGAGCGAGCGGACCAGTACGTTCGTGCCGCTGCGCCGTGACGATTCGCCGGTCTCGCAGACCCCGAAGCCGGCGCAGTCGTCGTCGGCCCCGGCGTCCTCGTCGGCGACCACGGCCACCGCACCGCCTACCCGGCCAGCCCAGCCCGCCCAGCACACCCAGACCCCCGCAGCCCTCACCGAGCCCGAGCGGACCAAGCAGCAGCCCCTGCCGCCGAAGCCCCCGCTCGACCTGCTCGCCGAGTTGACGAACACCCCGCCGCCGCCGCAGACACCGCTGCGCACCGTGCTGCGGCGGGTCCGGATCTGGACGCCGCTGGTCGTGCTGCTGCTGATCGTCTTCGCGATCGTGCAGATGGTGCGCCCGCTCCCGACCCCGACGCTCTCGCTGACCGCGAAGCCGACCCACACCTTCGAGGGCTCGGCTCCCCAGCTCCCGTGGCCGGCCGAAGGGCAGGCGGCCGTGTCCGCTGCCGGACTCGGCTCGCTCGGCACGTCCGGGGAGCAGATGCCGGTGCCCATCGCGAGCGTGACCAAGGCGATGACGGCGTATGTGATCCTCAAGGACCACCCCCTCAAGCGCGGCGAGGAGGGTCCGATGATCGAGATCGACGCCAAGGGTGCGGAGGAAGGCGGGCGCGACAAGACGGACAACGAGTCGACGCTCAACTCCGTCAAGGAAGGCGACAAGATCAGCCTGAAGGACGCGCTCTCGGCCATCATGATCCCGTCCGCGAACAACATCGCGCGCCAGCTTGCCCGCTGGGACTCGGGCTCCGAGCAGGCGTTCGTCGTGAAGATGAACGCCGCCGCCAAGGAACTCGGCATGACCGACACGACGTACACGGACCCGTCCGGTCTGGAGGCGACGACGGTCAGCACCGCCGTGGACCAGGTCAAGCTGGGGCTGAAGCTGGTGGAGATCCCGGCGCTGATGGACATCACCAAGCTCCCCAAGTGGAAGGACCCCTCGGGGACGGAGCTGCGGAACTACAACGACCTGGTCCCGTACGACGGCGCGATCGGCATCAAGACCGGCAGCACCACCAAGGCCGGAGGCAACCTGCTCTTCGCCGCTCACAAGATGGTCGGTGACACGGACCAGTTGATCGTCGGTGCCGTGCTCGCCCAGCATGGCGTGCCGATCCTCGGCACGGCGATCAACGCGAGCAAGGAGGTCATGCTCGCCACCCAGGAGGCGCTGACCAACGCGACCATCGTCAAGAAGGGCCAGGTCGTCGGGGCGGTCCAGGACGGTCTCGGCGGTTCGGTCCCGCTCGTCGCCACCAAGGACGTGACAGCGGTCGGTTGGGCGGGCCTCACCGTGAAGCTGAAGCTGTCGGACGGCGGCAAGACGGTGCCGCACGCGGCGAAGGCGGGCACGGCGGTCGGCACGCTGACCGTCGGTGAGGGCGCCAGTCAGGTGGCGGTGCCGGTCGCCCTGCAGTCGGACCTGGTCGAGCCGGGTGCGGGAGAGAGGCTGACCCGGGTCGGCTGACCCGACGTCACGACGTCACGACGTCACGCTGGCACGCACACGGCCCTGGTACGGGAGGACGACCCGTACCAGGGCCCTTGCACCAGGGCCCTGGGCCCGACCGACCGGGAGCAGCGAAATGACCACCGCCGAGCCGACAGCGACGCCGTCGGCGTACGCAGCCGGCCGCCGGTCCTGGCGTCCGCTGCTCGCGCACCCGGTGGCGGCGGCCACCCTCGCCGCCGCCGTGCTGCACATCGTGTGGTTCCTCGTCTTCGCGAACAGCGGCGGGGACCTCGCGGCTCAGGACGCCTGGGCGGAGTTCGTGGGGCGGCATCCGGACTCCGCGTACAACCTCGCCTGGTACGGCGGAATGCACCCGGTGTCCTACAGCGTGGTCTCCCCGTATCTGATGTCCGTCCTCGGTGTGCGCACCACGATGATGGTCGCCGGGACCCTGTCGGCAAGCCTGACCGCGCTGATCCTCACCCGCGTGTCCGCCGTCCGCAATCCGCTGCCCTGCGCGCTCGCCGCCGTGTTCGCCTTCCTGTGCAACGCGTTGTCCGGGCGGGTCACCTTCGGTCTCGGCACGCTGTTCGCGCTGGGCGCCGTCGCCGCGGTGTTCTGCCGGCCCCACCGCCGCTGGGGTCGCGCGCGCTGGGCCAAGGCCGCCGTCGCCGTACCGCTCGCGGGGCTGGCCACCGCGTCGAGCCCGGTCGCGGGGCTGTTCCTCGGGGTGGTCGCCGCCGCGCTGTTCCTCGGCAAGCGGCGCCCGGCCGCGTACGCGCTGGGTCTCGCGCCGGTGGCGGTGGTAGGGCTTTCGGCGTGGCTGTTCCCCTTCTCGGGTACGCAGCCGATGTCGGTGGCGTCCGCCGCGCTGCCGTTCCTCTTCGGGGTGCTGGTCGCCGTCCTCGTACCGAAGCAGTGGCGTACGGTCCGCGCCGCGGCGGCGGTGTACGCCGCCGGCACGCTCCTCACCCTGCTGGTCGACTCGCAGGTGGGCTCCAATGTCTCGCGATTCGCGATGCTGTTCGCGGGGGTGGTGCTGCTCGCCGCGCTGCCGTACGCGTACGAGCACGGGGGCCGCCGACGTGGCCGCAAGTGGTACGCGGTGCTGCTGGCCTTCACGGGGTTCAACGCCTGGATCGCCACCAACAGTGTCGTGGACATCGTGCGCACCGCCCCGAACGCCTCCTGGGCACGTGAACTCGCCCCGCTGGTCAACCAGCTCCAGCGGGCGGGCGCGGACAAGGGGAGAGTCGAGGTGGTGCCGGCGAGCAGCCACCGGGAGGCGTCGGCGCTCGCGCCATACGTCAACCTCGCCCGTGGCTGGAACCGCCAGGCCGACATGGAGCGCAACCCGCTCTTCTACGACGACACACTCACCGCCGACAGCTACCGCGCGTGGCTCGACCGCTGGGCGGTGCGTTTCGTCGTGCTGCCCAAGGACACCCCCGATACCGGCGGCAGTGAGGAGGCGGAGCTGGTCCAGCGCGGACAGCCCTATCTCCGGCCGGTCTGGTCCGATGAGAACTGGCGGCTCTTCGCGGTGCGGGAGCCGAAGCCGCTGGCCGACCACCCGGCGACGGTGGAGCGGGCGGCGGCGGGCGAACTGACGCTCCGCGTCCGGACGGCGGGCAGGGTGCTGATCCGGGTCCCTTACTCGCCCTGGCTCGGTCTGGTCGACGAGCGGGGCCGTGGCGTCGAGCGGCCGCGGGAGACGGGGGCGGAGGAGTCGGAGACAGGGCCGGCGGAGACGGGGGCGGGTGCCTTCGAGAACGTGGCGGGATGCCTGGCACCGGCGGAGGAGGACGCGGAGGGCGACGAGTGGACCGAACTCGTCGCCCCCCGGCCCGGCGTGTACCGGCTAGCCGCCCCGTATCAGCTGCCGCGCGGGACGCCGTGCCCCGAGGAGCTGACTCCCTGGCGCGGCGCTGCCCAGGGTCAGGGTCAGGATCAGGACTGACGGGGGCTCACGGGGAAGGCGATGTCGCACACCTCGTCCGTCGCCGAAGCCGCGTCCCAGTCCTCGGCGAAGTACACCTCGCGGCAGGGCCCGGTGACGGTCATGCCCTCGCGGGCGATGTGGTCCTCGACCGCGTCGAAGGCGGACAGGATCTGCGGGTGCGCGACCTGCGCCTTGGTGATCCGGGTGTAGACGAGCCGTTGCGCGGGCTCCACACGCACCGCGATGCCTCCGCCGCGGCTGTTCGCCGCCACCCACTCCTCCGCCGCCCGCGCGTCGGCGACCGGGACACAGGCCTCCGCCGGGCCGTCGCTGTCCGGCGTCACCTCGGCGTGGTACGCCACGAACGGAATCCCCGTGATGCCCCCGCACTCTGCCGCCGCCCGGATCAGCCGGTCGAGGGCCGACGGGATCCAGCGCGGGAGTTCGTCGGCGACCAGGTGTTTGCGTTCGGCGAGCACGGTCTGCTCCGGTACGTCGCATGTCTTGATCTCGAACATCGTGGGCCTCCTGCCCGATAGACGGTCACAGAGGTGGGCCGCGAGAGCGGCCTGCCGGGCCCTGCGTGCGTCGACTTCCGTCCAGTACGCGTCCACCGCCTGCGCGGCCTCGGCCCCGGGCAGTTCGACCAGGTCGCCGATCAGCGCGAGCGGCATGTCGAGCTGCCGCAGCAGGGCGACAAGCCGGGCACGTTCCACCTGGTCGGCGCGGTACCAGCGGTAGCCGGTGGCCTCGTCCACCCGGGCGGGGTGGAGCAGCCCCAGGCGGTCGTAGAGACGCAGTGCCTTGGGTGACAGCCGGGCTCGGTGCGCGAAGGCGCCGATCGTCAGCAGCGGCTCGTCGTCCGAGGTGTCGGCTGGGTCGTTGTGCGGTGCGTTGTACGGGTCGTCGTCGTGCACGGTCCCATCCTCCGTCACCGGGCGCCTGTTTCTCGGGTGGTGTGCGCCCGGCACGAGGACGGTGGGCCCTGCCCCAGGGGCAAGGTCAAACCCTCAGCTTCAAGATCAATTCTCTACCGCCTGTGACCACGCGTTTTCCACGAGTACGGGGTCGTTCAAGGTATGACGATTTGTCCGCCGCGATACATCCGGTTCATGCATAGTGAGCTCCCATGGCGTGCGAAAGGTGTGGCAGCGACCGATATGAAGCGCTGCCTGGTACGACGTGCCCCGAGTGCGGTTTCGCGGTGGCGCTGGGCGGCGACGAGGTCGGGGACGAGGGCAACGGCACCGACCCGGGTCGTGATGTCGACCGGGAATGGGTGCGCTGGGGCGGCTCCGTGACGGGTGGCGGCCCGGGGACACACGGATCCGAAGCCGAGGCCGGCACGGACGGGAGTATGGACGGGGGCACGGACACGGGCGGGGGCGTTGCGGCGCCGCTCCCGACGAATCGTTTCCGCATGGGCTTGCTCGCGGCGGGCGCCATGGCGCTCATCGGTTGCCTCGTCACATCGGCGGTCCTGCTCATGGGATCCGACGATGGCGCGGGCGGGAAAGGCGGTGCGGGAGCCCAGGCCGGTGAGGACGACATCGCGGACCGCGGCCTCCCGACCCGCCTCGGCCCCACGGCGCTCCCCGCCCCGTCCGGCAGCGCTGACGGCTTCGATCAGTGGGCCGGGCCCGGCTGCACCACCGGCGCCTACCGCGAGATCGGCCGCTTCGAAAACGGCACGGCCGCCTGGTACACCGTGCGGTCCGGAGGACAGGACGAAGACCCCTGCGACGGACGCTTCTCGGCCGTACCCATGTCCGGCAGCGCCACCCGGGACGCGACCTCGTCAGCGGTGTGGAGCTGGAAGCTCGACCAGGAGTACGAGCGCTGCTCGCTGGCGGTGTACGTGCCCGACACCAGCCGTGCCTCGGAAGTCGCCGGCGACCCGACGTTCTACCGCGTGCTCGCCGACCCCGGTGACACCGGCTCCGGTTACACCGGCTTCGGCGTACGCCAGACCGTCCACCGGGGCAGCCTGGTACCCGTCGGCAGCTACGAGGTGAAGGGCGGCACCGACTTCGCCGTACAACTCATCGACCGCGGACGGGACTGGGGCGAGGCGGCCAAGGTGGGGGCGCATCACGCCGCGGCGCAGATGAAACTGACCTGCGGATCGTGAACGGACCGGAAGGTGCCGCCACGCAGCGGGTGGGGCAGCTCAGGAAGACTCCGGCTGCCCCACCGCGTACTACGGCCTCCTGGGGCGGAACATCTAGCGCATCGCATCCTGCGACACGGGCGGCGCCGTGGGCGGAGCGGTGTGCTTCGGGTGATCCGGGTTCAGGAACCACCGCCTGGCGGAGGTGAACCACCAGGTGCCGGAGAAGAGGAGCACCACACCGACCGCGACGGGCGCGTAGTTGAAGGTCTCCCGGGTCACCGGCCCGACCTGGGGCAGCATGAACAGCACGGTGATGAGGCCGACCCAGGCCACCGCGATCACACCGACGGGCTTGGACCAGCGGCCCAGGTGCCACGGACCGCGCTGGAACGCGTCGCCCTGGCGCAGGCGCAGCAGCGTCGGGATGACGTAGGCGATGTAGAGCCCGATCGTCGCGATGGAGGTGACGGCGGCGTACGCGGTGATGTTGACCAGGTACGGCAGGCCCAGGACGAAGGCACCACCGGCGGCGAGCCAGACCGCGTTGGTCGGGGTACGCGTCCCCGGGTGGAGCTTGTGCCACACCTGCGAGAACGGCAGCGCTCCGTCACGCGAGAAGGCGTAGATCATACGGCTGTTGGCGGTCACCGACGCCATACCGCAGAACAGCTGCGCACCGATCACGATCAGTAGCATCAGCTTGCCGGTGGTCGCACCGAGGGCGTCCAGGAAGATCTGGGCCGGGGGCACGCCGGTCTCGGAGTCGAGAGCGCCGCTGTACGACTGGATGGCGAACGTCAGCCCGAACAGCAGGACCAGTCCTGCCGCCCAGGAGACCAGGATGGAACGCACGATCCCCTTCGGCCCTTCCACGGACGCGTTCTTCGTCTCCTCCGTCATATGGGCGGAGGCGTCGTAACCGGTGAAGGTGTACTGGGCCATCAGCAGACCGATCAGGGCGACGTAGACGGCCGAACCCCAGCCGGTGTTGTTGACGAACTCGGTGAACACGAACCCCGGCGACTGGTGGCGGTCGGGGATGAACAGCAGCGCGCCGACGATCACGACCACGCCGATCAGATGCCACCAGACACTCACCGTGTTGAAGAAGCCCACGATCCGCACCCGGAACGTGTTCACGAGGGCGTGCACCACGAGGATGATGCCGAAGAGCAGGATGGTGTGCGGCGGCGTCGCGGCGTAGCCGAACTGGAGGTTCAGGTAGGCGTTCAGGAACGAGGCGGCGCCGAAGTCGATGCCCGCGGTGACGGCCACCTGTCCCAGGGTGTTGAACCAGCCGGTGAACCAGGCCCACGCGGGAGCGGACCTGCGAGGGGCGAGCTTGTGGGCCCAGAAGTACAGACCGGCGCTGGTCGGGTAACTGGAGCAGACCTCGGCCATGGCCAGCCCGACGAACAGGGTCATCAGTCCGACGATGATCCAGCCCCACATGATCAGCGCCGGTCCACCGGTGTTCATACCGAAGCCGTACATGGTCAGGCAGCCGGACAGGATGCTGATGATGGTGAACGACACCGCGAAGTTCTGCCGCCCGGACATGGAGCGGTCCAGGGTCTGGGTGATGCCGAGTTCTGCGAGACGCTCTTCTTCCGAAGACGCAACGCTCGGTATGTCCAAGGGCATTCGAATGACCTCCTCATCAAGCTGAGCGGTAGACGGAACCGGGAGCGATGGCACGCGGGAGGTGGGGGAGTGGGGGAAGGGAGGGGGAACAAGCCCGTACCACCAGGCCCCGTGGCGGTCGCCGCCGGTTACGGAGCGGCGGCTTCCACGGCCCAGGCGCGGTGACGCCTGAACAGCGTGACGGCGTCCCCGCAGTAGCTCCACGGCACATCGGTCGCGTACGGCCCGATGGCGGCGAAGACCTGGGCCGCCTCCTGGTGCCGGCCGGCGAACGACAGAGCGTGTGCGAGGTAGTTGGCGTCCTCGTGGAAAGCGGCGTGCGGACGGTGCCGGTCCCGGCGGGCCCACCAGTTCTCCCAGGCGTGCCAGGTCGACGGGTTGTCCGTCCAGGGGTGCACGGTGAGCCCGTAGCGGTTGTCGTCCTCTTCCAGCCGCCGGCGGTGTGACTCCGCGAGTGCGACCAGCGGCAGGACGTGCAACGGCAGCCCGGAAGGCGCCTTGGTGCACTCCTCCTGCACCCAGTGGAACATGTCGCCCCCCGTGCCGTGCCAGGACGGGAAGAGATAGGTGAGGAGCTCATGGTGCGCCTCCCGGTTCCACGGGTCGCGCTGCTTCACCTCCGCCCACAACTGCCGTACGGTCGTGCGCCATTCGCGATCCCGGGGCGGTGAGTGGAAACGCGTCAGCGCCATCATGGCGACATACGGCGCGGGGTCGTCCGGTATCGCCGAGGCCGCGGCGTCACAGGCGGCCCACGCCTCCTCCAGGGCCGCACCGCGCCCGCGGCCCGGGCCGTCGGCCATGGACCGCAGAGCCCTTACGTTGGCGAGCAGGGCGAGGGCGTGCCCGGACCGCGGCTCCGCCTGGGCCCAGGTGTCCGCGAACGTCAGCCGGGCACCCACCCGGGCGAGCACCTGGAGGCGGAAGATGCGCCGGTCCCAGTCCGCGCCGGTGGAGGTCAGCAACTCCCGGGCGCCTTCCCAGCGCCCCATCGTCGCGTCCTCCACCACCATCCGCAGCCGGGCGTCGTCGCGAGCCGGATGCCGGTCGAGTGCCGAGTCTCCGCGGCTACTCATGGCTGCCCCGCGGAATACCCGCCGGGGGGCTCAGGGTTTGTGCCAGCCGTACAGATAAGGCCGAGGACACCTTGACTCCGTGTGTGAGTTCATCGACACCAGCGACACGTGCGGTCTTGCCAACCACTTGCGCACCCGCGGCTGACGGAGCGTGTCGCGGAAGTCACCAGACAGAGTGGTGGAAAAACTCTGGGTTCACATCTGCCACAAGTGAATCATCGGAGTGATGTTGGTTACACCGAACCCTGTCAGGGTTCGCCGGGACGGATTCAGGCGGCGCGGTCGGCGTGATGACACGATCAACCATTCTTTGCTGACGCTACGGAGAACTCCCACGCCGCGAAATCGATGACGGGGCGGTAGCCGATCCGCTGGTAGAGGGCGTTGCTGGTGGGGTTGGCCAGGTCCGTGAACAGCAGCACCGCGTCCGCGCCCGCCACCAGCGCCGCCCGGCTCGCCGCGGCCGTCGCGGCAGCCGCGTACCCCCGGCCGAGCAGTGGGGCCGGGACGCCTCCCGGGCGCGGTGAGATGCCCTGGCGCGCTACGGCGGAGAGAGCCGGAACCCCGTCGCCCACTGCCGCCGAGACGGCGTGCGACGACTTCGGGCCGCGAGGTGTACATGTTTCGGTCACCGCGGGTACGACACCGGGACCGCGCCGACCGTTGCGCCAGGTAACGAGACGTTCGAGATCGTGTGCCCGTTACGGTGACGGGCATGTCTGACACCGGCTTCTGGACCGTCCCGCCCGACCGGATAACCCGCGGCAGCGGCACTCGCTGCGAACTGACCGTCCTGCGACCGCCGTTCACCGTCGAGGTCGAAGACCTTCCGCCCAACAACCCGGAGCGGGCTGCGGACTTCACTCGCTCCCTGAGCACGATCGACCGTGTGATCGCAGACCTCGGCCCCCGTAAGCAGAGCGACACGCTCACGGTCGTCACAAGAGCCGATCTGGACCTTGTGCGGGCGGGGGTGTGGGGGAACCTGATGTCGGTCTCCGACCCGGCGTTCGCGGACGACGGCAACGACATGCCACTCCTGGCGGAGGCCACACGGCTGCGGGAGCGCTTCCCGGACGCACGGATCGTGGGCCGGGTGGAGGTGCACTGCGGCGCCGAGCACACTGAGGACCTGGTGTGGCTGCCGGACGGCACGATGTTCCACGCCTGCGGCTGGCCCGGTGACGAGCCGTTCATTGTGACCGGCGACCCGCAGGCGGTGATGTCCGCCCTCGGGATCACACCGGAAGCCCTCGAAGACCTCGACGTGTACTTCGACCTGGACGACGAACCGAACCAGAACGACTGGGGCGCCCTCGCCACGGCCTGCCTCGTCGGCGCGGACCCGTGGGGGAGGGCCGACCTGGAAGCGTCCTCACTGCGGGTGTGCCACAGCGAGCACGCCACCAGCCACATGGAGGCCCTGTACTTCAACGACGCGCCAGCTGTGTGACCGGCGGCACATAAGGATTCTGTGAGTCCGGGGACAACCTTTTACACAGACCACATGTCATGACTGCAGAACCAACAGCCACACCCGTAACAATCCCGGGGATGGCCCAGAACCCGTACCGCATCCTGCGGTGCGCCGCACTTCCCCGAGGTCTTCATGAAGCTTCGCCGCGCTATGGCCGTCGCCGCCGCCACCGCTGTCATCGCTCCCGCCGCCTTCCTGGCGGCCCCGGCCGCGTACGCGACCGATGACACCAACAGCACGACTTCCTCCGTCCCTTCCGAGGAGCCCGCTACCACCGGTGAGACCGGTGAGGAGCCGGGTGGCGACACCGAGGAGCCGGGTACCACGGGCGAGACCGGTGAGGAGCCGGGTGGCGACACCGAGGAGCCGGGTACCACCGGTGAGACCGGCGAAGAGCCGGGTGACGACACTGAGGAGCCGGGTACCACGGGCGAGACCGGCGAAGAGCCCGGTGACGACACCGAGGAGCCGGGTGACGACACCGAGGAGCCGGGCGAGGGCGAGGAGGAGTGGTGTGAGATCACCACCGTCGACGTCAGCCTCTCCGGCTTCCCGAACAAGATCGTCGCCGGCAGCGGCTGGAAGCAGTTCAAGCTCAACGTCAAGAACACGGGCGAGACCGACATCGAGCAGCTCGAGGCCTTCACCTTCGCCACGTACGAGGACGAGTACGCGTCCGAGCACAACAAGCTGATCGAGAAGTACGCCCACTTCGAGATGAAGGACCCGGAGTCGGGCAAGTGGACGAGGGACTTCGTGGGGTCGAACAACGGCATCTTCATCGGCACCTTCGCACTGGACGCCGGCAAGTCCGTCGCCATCGACCTGCGTGTGAAGATCGACAAGGGTGCGCCCACCGGCGACGCCGTCTCGATCGTCGCCGGCGGTGACATCGACGACGAGAACGCCGGCGAGTGCGCATTCGACGTCGAGGAGTACATGCTCCAGGTCATCGCCGCCGGTGGTGACGCGGGCGACGTCGATGACGCCAAGCCCACCGGTGACAAGCCCAAGAGCGACGTCAAGCCGCAGGGTGAGTCCAAGGCGATCCCCGTCACCGGCAACCTCGCCGAGACCGGTTCGTCCTCGGCGCTCCCGATCCTCGGGACCGTCGGCGGAATCGCCATCGTCGCCGGTGCCGGTGTCGTCTTCGCGATGAAGCGCCGCAAGGGCGAGGCCACCGCGTAACCGTAGCCACCACACGGGCCGAAAGGGCGCCGCACTCCAAGGGGTGCGGCGCCTTTCCCATGCCGGGGAACTTCGGGGCGAACAGGGCCCACCGGGCCGATCCGCTGCCGTTCGCAAATCACAGCGGGGCACGGGGCGGTCAGCAGGACCGGGCTGCACCTCCACCAGGTGGGGCGATCCACACGTCCAGCATGATGTGCGGCATGCTGCGGCCTCGTCGGTCGAAGAAGACCCCGTCGCCCGCCCCGCACCCGACAGCAATGTCCCCGAACGGCCCAACATGACGTGTCTCCCGACTGAACATTAAGCTGAGTAATGTCCCAAACCGAGGCAATCTGTGAAAGGCGAACCAAATGCGCATTCGACGAATCCTCGCCGCAGTCTTCGCCACGGCAGCCCTCGCCGGACTGGGCCTCACAAGCGCCGCCACCGCCACTGCCGCCGGCAGCGTCACCCCGGCCAGCGTCACCCCGGGTGAGTGCACGGACGGCGGCGGAACGATCGATCGGTCGACGCCCGTGCTCCCGACCTGCAGGGGCGGTATGTACGACGGGCAGACGGTCGACTAAACCCCACTACTGTAGGGCCCGTCGCGAAAGTGGATCGGCGCCCCGCAGCCACGCGTTGCGGGGCGCTCCGGCGCGAGCGTTCCCCGTCGGCTGACGGCTCAACGTTCCTGGGAGGCGTGACGATCGCACGCGCGCCCGATGAGGTCGGCGGGAGCGCCTTTGGGCTTCTCCATGGCGCGAGTGCGGTTGATCAGACCTTCGGGGCCCTCGGCTTCGAGGTGGCGCATCACCTCGGCCCGCGTCATCTCGTGGAAGTCGTCCACTGGCCGTACTGCCCCATCTGTGAGCAGGGCAACGGTTCGAAGGTCGGCGAGTGGGACCCAACCAGGCTTGCTCCGCTGCCTTCGGGGCGTGAGCTGCTACCCAGTGGCCCTCGGCCTGGTTCATGACGTCGCGCTGGGCGTGCGCGAGTTCGCGACGCCTGTCCGACTCGGTCAGCCCCTCCAATGAGGCGGTCATGTCGATCCGCTGGCTCTCCGTCACGTCGGAGACGCGGTGATCCGCGACGGTTTGAAGTCCATTTCAGCCGTCGATCACGATGGTTGAGTCGCTGAGCGCCAGCCATACGAACGACTCCCCGCGGACCTGCTCAGCGACGCTGAGCCAGCGGTCGAGGAGGAACCCGTGGTGACCTGCTGCTTGGGGTGGCGCTTCTCGTCCACCTGGTGGAGGAGCCTTGTGCGGACCTTCTCCGCCTCGGGCTCCATCTCACCCTGCCTGTGGAGGTAGATGCCCTTCTTCGTGAGCGGGTCCCGGCCTGCGTAGACCCAGACCTGGAAACCGGCCCCGCTGGGGCGGATGCTGCGCGCTGACGTCGCTTGGGTGTCTTGGTCGCCATGGTTCTGGAACCTATTCATGGTCAATGCCATGGCTACGACGCACAGCGCGCCCGTCCTGGAAGGACGAACGCGCTGCTCAGACACTGTGCCCCCGGCAGGATTCGAACCTGCGACACCCGCTTTAGGAGCGAGGTGGGGCGAGTTGGGGCCTGACCTGGGTAACGCTGGCTTTGGCGCTTGCGGCTCCTCAGCCCCGTTGACAGCCGCCGTTCCCCGTGACTCCCCGCTCGATCTGGCACGCCTGTGGCACGGGCCGACCCTCTCGATGCGAACTACGGGCGCGAAGGTCGCTGGGGTCTGCTGGGCACGTCAGCCGGTCGCCTGGGGCTGCTTGCGGTCAGTGGTGGACGCGGTGGTTGCTGTACATCGCTGCTGTACTTCGCTGCCCTACAGCACCAGCTCAGAAGGGTGCCTGCACATGGCCTGGCCTGAGCCTTCACCGACCTGCGGCGCCGGGACTGCCGCCTCAGCGGTACTTCGCCACGGTCTCGACCGCCGCCTGAGCGTAGCCGTGCTGCCCGCTCTGTTTGCCCGCATGCAGGATCTCTGCGTCGCTCATGTCACGCGCCATGAGCAACGCTTCGTGCAAAGGGTCCGCATTGCCGGTGGCGATGGAGCGGAAGAACCATGTCAGCGCTTCAACCCGGTCTGGTTCGGTGACGATACCGTCCCGGTACCAGCAGGCAGCGACGTACATCGCCTTGTCGTGGCCTGCGGTGGCGGCCTGCAGATACGACTTCAGGGCCTCGGCATCCCTGTCCAGCTCAGCTAGCAGATCACCGAGCACCAGGTAGGCGTCGACGACGCCTCCCGAGGCTGCGGAGGACAGCAGTGCCAAGACCGATTCTGGGTCTCGGTGCCCCCACCAGAGCTGAGCCAGATTGAATTGCGCAAAGGCGTCACCGGCGTCAGCAGCCTCCCCGAACAGCCTCTCGGCCTCGACCAGGTCCTTGCCTATGCCGAGACCTTCTGCGCGCAGGTGACCAAGGCTTCGCTTCCCGACTGCACTGCCCTGGCCCGCGGCCCGCGCGAACCACAACGCGGCCTCGGTGGGGTCCTCCTTGAACTCAAGGAGGACCCCACCGAGGATTTCTTGGGCCTGCACGTGGCCCGACTCCGCTGCCGCTCGCAGAGCCGGAAGCATCTCTTCCAGGCGAGCCATAGCCTCGGGATCACCATCGCTCGTGCTGCCCAGCAGGCGCATGGCAGTGGCCACGATGTGGGAAAGCTTTTCTGTCACACGGCCATGCTAGGCAGCCCCACGCCAACCGAATCTCTCGGTCCGGCTGGGGAGCTGCAGCGGAGGGAAGACACCCAAGTTGCGTGGAGTCTCAATGATTCAGTCAAGCGCCGCAGCGTGGAGCCAGGAGCACCAGTTTGGAAGACCACGTATGCGGATGGCGGCTGACCTGGCAATTCCTTGACCTGGGTCGGCGCTCGACCGGTGCCGCTGTTCCCCGGGAGTCCCCGCTGTGTCCCGCAGGAAAGGGCACGCCAGGGGCACGAAGCCCCATCCGAGTGTCATGGCCGGTCAGTACCCCCAGGGGATCTCGATGGGTTCGTACGTACCGTCGCGGAAGGTGAAGACGGTCAGCGCCGTACCGTCGATGTCGCGGAAGTGCCCCCCGTAGCCGGCCGCCACATGTGGGGCGAGCAGGTCCAAGAGGTCACGAAGGTAGAGCATGGAGTCGTCGACCCAGTCTTTGCGTGCGAAGAGCTCCCACTCATACCGCTCGCCCGACGAGGTGAACTCCTGCACTGTGCGGCGCAAGAACGCGACGTCCCCGCCGGGCAGGCGACTGTTGTTGTAGTTGTCTGGAGCGAGTAGCGGGTAGAGCTGTCCGTCGTCGAGATCCTCGGGGTACTCGGCATCCATGCCCAGATGCCAGCGCAAGGCCGTCATAACCGACGCCGGGGTGTCGTCGCGCAAGAAGCAGGAGAAGACGACTTCGTAGCGATCACTCATGGGCGCATTGTGTACGGCGGCAGTGACAGCGGCCGCGACGGTCCAGGTCGGTGTAGCGGCTTTGGGCTGGAGCTGCCATGGGGCGAGAGATCGGGGCCCGTAAGCTGGTCGCGAATCGGGCAGTCTCTGGACCTGCCCGCAAGCCCGATGCGGGCCCCGATCTTCGAGGCTCGCCCCATGGTGGCTGCGTAAAGCCGCGGAGCCGACCGCCCCAGCCCCGTGTCGGCCGTTTTCTCTTCGTTGGCTCGCGCCGCGCGTCCGGCGGTCGGGCGGAGCGGGGCGGAGACAGGAGCGTCGCCCGGCGCCAAGCCGGGCGCGCGGCGAGCGGAGCGAGCACTTGATCGAGGAGCGTCGGATCACCTTCGTGAAGGTCGGCCGACATGTTCGCATCCCCGAGAGCGCCGTCGCCGACTTCGTCACGGCACACACTGTCGAGCCGGTGATGGCCCAGCGCGCCACCCTTCGGAGGGTTGCCTGATGGCCAACAAGAAGGGCAACCGCCGACGCTTCGGCGCGGTGCGCCAGCTGAAGTCGAGCCGATGGCAGGCACGTTACCGCGACCCGGCTACGGGACTGCTCCGCAGCGCAGAGCAGACCTACGCGACGAAGACCGACGCTGAGGTAGCGCTGACGCACATCGAGGCGGACATCTCCCGTGGGACGACCCTGACAAGGGGGCTGTGCCGTTCGCTCAGTACGCGGATACCTGGTTGCGGGACCGCAAGCTGGCCGACCGCAGCAGGGAGCGGAACGAGGCGGTGATCCGGCTGCACATCAAGCCGACATTCGGTACCGAGACTCTTTCCGATGTCACCACATCGCGCGTCCGGGCCTGGCGCGGCAACCTGCTCGCTGCGGGCGTGGGGGAGCCGACCGCCGTCAAGGCGTATCAGATCCTCCGGGCCATGATGAACACGGCCGTTGACGACGAACTGATCCGTCGTAACCCTTGCCGGGTCAAGGGGGCTGACCGGTACGACGTGCCCGAACGACCGGTGCTGACCGTGGCCGAGGTGTTCGCCGTGGCCGAAGCCATCACCCCCCGGTACCGCCTGCTCGTGCTGCTCGCGGCCTTCACCACCCTGCGGTTCGGTGAGCTGGCGTCCCTGCGCCGACGCGACATCGACGTGACCGGGCGCGTCGTCCTGGTCCAGCGGGCTCAGGCAGAGATGCAGGACGGCAAGCTCTTCGACAAGGCTCCCAAGTCGGCCGCTGGAGTCGTAGCGGGCATCTGGCACGTGTGTGGCACGGCAGCGATCATGCGAAAGGGCCAGTTCGAGAGGATCAAGCCTCTGAACTGGCCCTTGGTTCTGTGCCCCCGGCAGGATTCGAACCTGCGACACCCGCTTTAGGAGAGCGGTGCTCTATCCCCTGAGCTACGGAGGCGGGGATCTGTAGGAAAATGTGCAGGAAATTGCGGCGGAAGCCGCGATCCCGGACACATTGGTCCACTGATCCAGCGGTGCGCCAGCGGACTGGCGCGCCGCCGTCAGTGTAGCGGGTGAGGTAGTGCAGGTGAGGGGGTTACCCCGCCGGGCGCCGGGAGGACATGCGCCCGGCCAGCGGCCGGGTGCAGGTTTCCTCTACGGCTCGCCTGCTGTGCCGGGGCGAAGGCGAGGCGGAGGAGCCCTACCCCGAGGGAAGGTCGCTGCGAGTGCCCGCCTGGAAGCTCAAAGTGTCCACTCGCGCCCTGCGTCCACGGCGGTTCACGTCATGCCAGCGTTGCCTGGCAGTCCTCGCACCGCCGTACCGCCTGTCGCGCGGTGTTTCCTTCTGTTGCGGTCGCCGGGTGGCTGCTGCTCAGCCGGTCCCAGAGCCCGGCCGGAGGAGAGGGGATCCAGCCCCAGCGTGGCGCGGTGACCAGAGCCTCGGTCAGGTGGGTGCAGGCTCCGAGAAGGTGGGCGCACTGCGCCGGGGAGATCAGAATCGTGTCCGCGGCGAAGCGTTGCCACGACAGCCGGGGCGAGGGCGCCGGCGCGCCGTTGGTGCGGATCCGTCGGGCGGGCACGCACAGCCAAACCGATGATGAAGTCGCAGCGGTCGCAGCGCACTTCCGGCGCAGCTCCGCCCCACCCTCACGTCGTACCGGTGTCCTCACCGCATCCCGGAGGTCCGGGTACAGGATCAGGTCGTCCCACGACTGCCGGTGCCCGGAGCCGGGGGGCGAACTCGTTGGCGGAGGCGGGCCCCCAGGCGAGCTCGGCCAGTTCTTCGAGAGCGAGGAGCTCCCAGTCGGCCTCGTGGCGGCGGTGGTTCCGCCGGTCGTCGGGGGTATCGGTCACACGTGCTCCTCGACAGTGCCCTCGGCGTTCTCTGCGGTGTCGGCGTCCTTGACGCGGAGGCGGCCGGACATGAGCTGGGGGAGGAGGGCGTTGCGGAGGGTGGCGAGGGTGCGGTTCTCCACCAGGGCATGGGCGACACGCGCCAGCAGCGGAGCCGTTGTCCTGTGCCACTCGTCGAGCTTCGGGGCGTCGGGCACAACGCAGTCGAGGTCCGTGATGATCTTCTTGTTGATGTGCTGCTGGGCTCCACCCGAAGCGTGTTTCGTCAGGTCGGCGACACGTGCCTGGATGTCGTAGAAGAGCCAGTCGTTGAGGGCGGGGTCCTCGGACCAGACCCCCGCGACGTTCTGACTTCCTCCTGCCGTGATTTCCAGACGGGAGGTCTGCCCCATCGTGGCGCCGGTGATGCCGATCAGTGTGGCTCCGGGCGGCATCATCTTGACGGAGCTCCCGGCCAGGCCCGCCTCTGTGATCAGTTCGCTCGGTTCGGTGACACGGAACTCGTTGGCCTTCCCCGAGTTGATCCAGTTCACCGTTCCCTGGTTCCAGAAATCCGGATTGGCGCGGCTCGGCGTGCCGCCGACCACCACACGGGCCAGCCGGTCGAGGCGCTCGGTCTGCCCGACGAGACCGCAGCGCTCCCTCTCGTAATGGGTCCGGGCCAGGGCGTCGGCCGTGCTCGCGATGCGCTCGTTGACAGCGATCTTCTCGTCCAGGGACCGGAGCACCTCGGCGATCGCGGCCTGCTCCGCACGGCCGGGAACCCTGATCGGGAAGGACTTGATGTAATTCCTGTTCAGCATGGGCTGAACGCTTCCCGAATTGAATCCGCCGAGATCCAGAACCTGGAACAGGTGGTAGACGAACCGAACGCTGTTTCCCCGGAAGTTCGTCACGTAGAGCGTCGTGTTCAGGGGCCAGAAGTCCCCCTGCACCAGTGTGGGCACACCGAGATTGGCCGCTCTGCCGAGGGTGACGCCCGGCCCGGAGACCTTCGCCTCGTTGTGCCACCCGGTGATGCCACCGCTGCCCACGACGGGCACTGTGCCGGGAACGCGCCGACCGGACGGAAGGTCATGGCCCCTTTGGAGGTCTACGAAGTCCCCCAGAGTCATACGGAACCATTCAGACATCGACCCTCCCCAACTGCACCCGGACCGTCTTCTCGAGTTCCGCTGACCGCTCGAACAGCCCGAGCAGTTCGTCCGCCAGCGAGGCGATCCGTGCCGACAGCGCTTCCGCGTCTTCTCGCTCCGCTTCGGCCGCCCCCACATAGCGCCCTGGAGTCAGCATGTACCCGTGCTCGCGCACCGTCTCCAGGTCCGCCGAGTAGCAGAAGCCCGGTACGTCCTCGTACGCCAGCCCCTCGGCCTTCGCCGACTCCGTGCCGCGCCACGCGTGGTAGACGCCCGCGATCTTCGCGAGGTCCGTCTCCGTGAGTACGCGTTCCGTGCGGTCGACCATCTCGCCCATTTCGCGAGCGTCGACGAAGAGGATCTCCCCGCGCCGATCGGCCAGCCCCTTCGGGCCCTGCGGGGACTTGTCCTTGGCCAGGAACCACAGGCATGCCGGGATCTGCGTCGTACGGAAGAGCTGGGACGGCAGGGCCACCATGCAGGACACCAGGTCCGCCTCCACCATGGACTGACGGATCTCGCCCTCGCCGCTCGACTGGGAGCTCATCGAGCCATTGGCCAGGACGATGCCGGCCGCGCCGCGTTCGCCCAGCTTGGAGACCATGTGCTGGAGCCACGCGTAATTGGCGTTGTTCCTCGGCGGGACGCCGTACTTCCAGCGGGCGTCCCCCTCGTCCCGTGCCCAGTCCTTGATGTTGAACGGCGGATTGGCCATCACGAAGTCGGCCTTGAGGTCCGGATGTCTGTCGTCGGCGAAGGTGTCGCCCCAGCGCGCCGCCAGGTTGCCGTCGATGCCGTGGATGGCGAGGTTCATCTTGGCCAGGCGCCAGGTGCGCCCGTTGAGCTCCTGGCCGTAGACCGCGATGTCGGCCTTGTGGCCACGGCCCCGGTGCGCCTGGATGAATTTGCCGGCCTGGACGAACATGCCGCCGGAGCCGCACGCAGGGTCGTACACCCGGCCGTTGTACGGCTCCAGGATCTCCACGATCAGCCGGACCACCGACTGCGGGGTGTAGAACTCGCCGCCCCGCTTGCCCTCCGCACGGGCGAAGTTGCCGAGGAAGTACTCGTACACCTCGCCTAGAACGTCCTGGGCCGGCTTGTTCTCGGCGCCGCCGAAGCGCGCGTCGCTGATGAGGCCGACGAGTTCGGCCAGGCGCTTCTGGTCGACGTTGTCACGGTTGAAGATCTTCGGAAGGACACCGGTCAGCGCGGCGTTCTCCCGCATGACCGCGTCCATCGCCCCGTCGAGTAGCTCGCCGACGCCCTGGCTCTTGGCGTTGGCCGCGATCCAGGACCAGCGGGCGGTCTCCGGGACCCAGAACACGTGGGCTCCGGTGTACTCGTCGCGGTCCTCCAGGAAGTCACCGATCCGGTCCTCGGAGATGCCGTCCTCGGCAAGCTCCTTGGCCAGCTCGTTACGGCGCTCCTCGAAGGCGTCGGAGACGTACTTCAGGAAGATCAGGCCGAGGATGAACTCCTTGTACTGGGCGGCGTCCATGGAGCCGCGCAGCTTGTCGGCCGCCTTCCACAGGATCGCCTGGATCTCCTTGGGGGTGGAGGCGCTGAACAGCTCCTCCTTTTCGGCGGGCTTCTTGCGCGGGGGCATGGAGTGTGTCGTCTCCTTCAGCTGACCGGGTCTGGGAGGTGCTGGATCGTCAGGGTGCCGTCGGTCATGCCGGTGGCGGTGATGCGGGCCAGGTCGTCGAGGGCCTCGGACCGTTGCCGCAGCAGCTCCGCCCGGCGCTCGATCTCGGCGAGCACGGCCTCTTACCGCTCGGCCTCCTCGCTCCCGAGGTCGGGACCTCAGGTCCTCGATCCCACGCTAGGCCCATACGCCGCCGCTGGTGCGGCCGTGCTCGGAGGCGGTGGCCCGGAGGAGGTCCGTCAGGACCCTGGGCAGTACCGGGGGGGGTCGGCGTCGGGATGGACGCGCAGCCTGCGGGCGGGCGGGCAGGCCGGGCACGATCCGCCGCGACCTGGAACGCAACCGCCGGGTCGAGCGCCACCGACGTGCCGCTCACTCTCGACGGGCGTACGCCTCCGTGGTGCCCGAGCTGAGCCGACCGCGTCATTCCGCCGCCGTACCGGCCCCGGGGGACCAGCCCTGGCGGTGGAGCACGGCGGCGATGTCGGGGGCCTGGTACGAAGGGCCCTTGAGGATCTTGCCGTCGGCGCGGCGTTCCGGGTGGCCGTTCGGGCCGAGTTTGGACATGTTCGCGCGGTGGACCTCCGCGAGGACGGCGTCGAGGTCGATCCCATGGACCAGGGCCGTGCCGTACGCGATGTAGACGACGTCGGCGAGCTCCTGGGCGATGTGGGCCAGGTCGCCGGTCGCGGACGCCTCGGCGAGTTCGGCGACCTCCTCCGCCATCAGGTCCTGGCGATGGAGGGATAGTCGGGGTGCGGGAGTGGCCGGCGCGGGAGCGATGCCGAGGTCGAAGGCGCGGTGGAAGTCTCGTACAAGATCTTGGACGGAGGGGCGCATCCGGCCGATGCTAGCCTCCGCCGGAGGGGGGTCACGGATATAGGGGGACTTGTGCGGCGGACCGTTGTCGAAACCACTGACGGGCCTGTACCCGTGCCCTCGGCCGAGCACGCGTGGACAGTGCTGTTCTTCATCACCGAACCGGGTATCGGGGAGGTGCTGCCGGAGCTCGCGGGCTGCACGACGGGGCTGTGTTCCGTACGGGACGAGGCCGCCGCCTTCGCCGGCGCTGGGGCCAAGGTGCTCGGTGTCAGTGCGCACGCGCCCGGGTATCTGGCGGAGTTCGCCGCGGCCAGGAAGCTCGGCTACCCGCTGGTGGGTGACGAGGATCTGGAGCTCGGGCGGACGATGGGTGTGCCCGTGGTGCGGCGGCTGTTCGCGCGGGCCGGGGTCGTACTGGACCGAGAGGGGCGGGTTCGGGCCCTGGTGCATCCGGTCCCGGAGCCTGAGCGGCACGCGGCGCTCGTTCTGGAGCGGCTGAGCGAGCTCGTGGACGCTGGACAGCGCGCCGGATAGGTGGGTAGTGCATGGTTCTTGACCGGGCGGCTGAGCGGCGCCTAGGGTCGAGCGCCGAGCCGAGCGAGCGCTTGGACGGCACGACTGAGGGGGCGGGCGTGGCGGACTCCGGTACCGGTCCTGACTTCGGTTTCCTCACCGCGCCCGGTGCGCCCTTCGCCGTAGTGGACGGCGTCTACGCGTCGGGGCCGCGTACTCTGCGCGAATTCGTGGAGACCACCTGGGCGTTCGGCGAGCGCCCGTTCCTGGTCGCGGAGTCCGGGACGTATACGTACGGGGAGTTCTTCGCCGCTGCCTCCGCGCTGGCCAACCGCCTCGTCGACGCATACGGACTTCGACCGGGCGACCGGGCCGTGGTCGCGATGCGCAACCACCCCGAGTGGCAGATCGCCTTCTGGGCGACGCAGCTCGCCGGACTGGTGACGGTGCCGCTCAACGCCTGGTGGACCGAGGACGAGTTCACGTACGCCCTCGGTGACTGCACCCCCGCGGTGCTGCTTGTCGACGGTGAGCGGCTGCCGCGGGTCGAGAAATGGGCCCGGGGCAGGGCGAGGGTCCTCGTGTTCCACCATGAGGGACCCGTAGGGGACCTCTGGGAGGGCGTCGAGCGGTACGAGGACCTGCCCGTGCCCGACCCCGCCGAGACGCCCGCGCCCCCGGCCGTCGAGATACGGCCCGAGGACGACGCCACGATCAGCTACACATCCGGCACCACGGGCCGCCCCAAGGGGGCCGTCGCCACCCAGCTCGCGCAGGCCGGGGCGGTGATGAACCCGCGCTACACCGCCGCCGTGTCCGCGCTGGCCAAGGGCATGATCCCCGGGCAGGGGCCCACGCCGGTGAACCTGATGACCTTTCCGTTCTTCCACGCGGCGGCCTTCACCACCCTGTTCGCGCTGATGTCCGTGGGCGGGACGGCCGTGCTCATGCGGAAGTGGGACGCGGACCAGGCGCTGGCCCTGATCGAGCGGCACCGCGTCACCCACTACTCGGGTGTGCCCACGACCGCCCTCCAACTGCTCGACGCCGCCGAGCGGCGGGGCGCGGCGCTGGACAGCCTCACGCACCTGAACACGGGCGGCGCCGCCGCTCCGCCCGACATCGTCGCCCGGCTCATGGCCCGCTACGGGCCGGGGGTCGAGCCGCGTAACGGTTACGGCCTGACGGAGACCTGCGGTGGGGTGACGGCGAACTTCGGCGCCCAGTACCGCGAGCACCCCGGAAGCGTGGGGCGGGCGACGCCCGCCACGGAGGCGCGGGTCGCCGGGCCGGACGGGCAGGCGCTGCCGGAGGGCGAGGTCGGCGAGCTGTGGCTGCGCGGGCAGTCCCTGGTGCGCGGTTACTGGCGGGACCAGGAAGCGACGGCCGCCGCGTTCACCGAGGACGGCTGGTTCCGGACGGGTGATCTTGCGACGGTCAGGGACGGTGGGCTGATCTCGATCGTGGACCGTATCAAGGACATGATCATCCGGGGTGGCGAGAACGTGTACTGCGTCGAGGTCGAGGCCGTACTGCACGATCACCCGGATGTCGCCGACGTGGCCGTGCTCGGGGTACCGCACCCCGTACTCGGCGAGGAGGTCGCGGCGGTGGTGGTGCCACGGGACGGGGCCACCCCGGCGCCCGAGGAGCTGCGCGCACACGTCGGCGCGTCCCTGGCCGCGTTCAAGGTCCCGGTGCATGTGGTGCTGCGGGATGAACCGCTGCCCCGCAATGCCACCGGCAAGATCCTCAAGCGGGAGCTGCGGGCCGGAATGCCGCCCGGTTCAGGTGCGTGAGGCCGCCCGGCTCAGGTGCGTGAGACCCGCACCCGGTAGGTGCCCTTCCTGCCGTTCTCCGACAGGACCGTGATGCGGATGCCGTTGTGGTCGTCCTCGAACGACTCGCCCGGGCGGTACGGCGCGTCCGACAGCTCCGCGTGCACGTTGGGGCGCCTGGTGCAGCCCCCGCTGTCCTCGTCGCTGTCGGCGACCTGCACCGGTCCCTGCCCGGTGTCCACGTCCGACTCGACGCGGTAGATCAGGACGCCGGGCTCACAGACCGCCTCGTCGTTGCCCTCCCTGGTGCGGACCTCGACGGCGTATCCGGATTCGGTTCCGAGCGGTACGAAGACCAGTTTGCGGCCACCGGTGGTGGCGAGCGGGGTGAGCGCGTATTCCTTGGTCCCGCTCGCGGCCGCGCAGCTCACCTGTTCGTTGTCCAGCCAGCCCAGCTTCCACTTGTGCCAGCCGAGCAGATCGTTGTTGGCGCCCCAGTCCTCGGACATGATGTCCCAGTGGCCGACCGCGCCGCCGCCCTCCGCGGTGTAGAGGTCGGGCAGGCCGAAGACGTGCCCGTTCTCGTGGGGGAGCACCCGGAAGCCGTTCTCGTCGAACGACCCGGAGCCGTCGTCCTGGCGGCTGTAGACGAACGAGGTGTTCGCCAGCGGGACCCCGTCCGCGTAGGGCGCGTCATGGTTCCCGGAGAAGGTCACGGACAGCACCGTGTCCAGCGCGGACGGCCCGGCGTTCGGCGTGACCAGTACGTTGACCAGGTCGTACGCGCTGAAGTCCACGTGTGGGTCGGCCGTGGTGATGATGTCCTGCACGAGCTGCCGGTATCCCGGCTCGTACGGTGAACCGCGGTCGATTCCGTACGCGGCGAACGGCATCGGCATCCGCAGCCAGGTCGCCACCGGGGCCTCCGCGCGGTAGCTGAGCCGGCCGTACGAGCTGGTCGCGAACCACTTCTGGGTCGCGGGGAAGAACTCCCCGAAGCGTTCCAGCGCCGTGCCCTGACCCTCAGCGTCCGGGAAGTCGATCATGATGTTGAGTGCCCGGACCTCGCCCGTCGAGCGGACGTACCCCGTGGGCGTCGGCATCCCCTCCGACATCTGCACACCCATGGCGGCGGTGATGCGGCAGGGGCCCAGTGCGGCTTCCTCGGCTGTTGCCACCGGGCTGCCGGCCGATGTGCGGTGAGAGCCGGGTAGGTGCGAGCTCGCCGTCGCCAGGGCCCCGAGGGTCAGTGCCGCGAGGGCGCCGAGGGTGCTGGGCCTGCGTATCCGGCGGCGGGGCTGCAGCATGCGATCGCCTTCCGGGTACGCGGCAGCCGGCCGGTCCTCGACTGCGCTCCGTGCGATCAGCGTGGGTCGGGGGCGGGGCGGGCGCGCGCCGGGTGAGCCGATCGTGGGACACGCCCGGGGACGGCCCGAGGAGGGGGAGGGCGCGGGTGGCCATCGAACACGTGATCTGAATCACATGGGAATTCCGCGCCGGACTGAAATATCCGGGGACTGTCTCCCCGTTTGCATCGGTGTTCCCCTGAAACGGGGAGACAGTCCCCGGTTGTGGTGACGTCCGGGAAGTTCGTAGTGGGAGAGGGAGGGGAGCGGTGATCAGCAGCAGCGTCACGGCTACGGCTACGGCTTCGGATGCGGCCACGGCTGCGCCGGAGCGCCGCGCCACCCGGCCCAGGGCTGACGCCCTGCGCAACCGGGAGCGGATCGTGACGGCCGCCCGCGAGATGTTCGTGGAGTTCGGGCCCGACGTGCCTCTCGACGAGGTCGCCCGGCGCGCCGGCGTCGGCAACGCCACCCTCTACCGGAACTTCCCCGACCGGCCCGCCCTCGTCCACGAGGTCGTGCTCAGTGTCATGCGGCGTATCACCGCACGCGTGGAGGAGGCGAGCGCCGCCGAGGCGGACCCCTTCGCCGCGCTGGTGCGCTTCGCGCACGCGGCGGCCGACGAACGGATCGGCGCGCTGTGCCCGATCCTCTCGGGTGCGGTCGAGAAGGACCACCCTGATCTGATCGCCGAGGGCCACCGGCTCGAAACGTCCGTGCAAGGGCTCTTCGAGCGGGCCCAGGCTGCGGGCGGGCTGCGGGCGGATGTCGGGGTCGGGGACCTCCTGGTGGTGCTCTCCCAGCTCACCCGGCCGCTGCCCGGAACGGGGTGTCCGGACTTCGACCGCTTCGTGCACCGCCATCTCCAGTTGCTGATGGACGGGTTCGCGGCGCCCGCCCGCTCCGGACTGCCGGGCTCACCGGCGACATTGGAGGACCTGCGGACGGTGTCGTGAGGGTGGCGTCTGACCTGCCCCTCGGCGGCCCGGGCGGCTGACGTCCGGTCTCGCCGCTCGCACTCCCTTGCCGTCCCCCTCTCGGTCCTTTCCTCCTCCTCTCCTTCCCGCCCTCTCCTGTCCCTTCCTTTCGTCCGTCCGTCTTCTCCTTCTGCCTCCGTCCCGGCCTACTCCAGTCGACTCATGCACCCATAGGTGGCTTCACGCATGTCAAAAACGACCCAAACCCCGCTTCCCGACCCCAGCCGCTGGAAAGCGCTGGTCTTCATAGCCCTCGCCCAGCTGATGGTCGTGCTCGACGCGACCATCGTGAACATCGCCCTGCCCTCCGCCCAGCGCGCCCTCGGGATCTCGGACGGCAACCGGCAGTGGGTCATCACGGCCTACGCCCTCGCCTTCGGTGGGCTCCTGCTGTTCGGCGGACGCATCGCCGACCTCTGGGGCCGTAAGCGCACCTTCGTCGTCGGCCTGCTCGGCTTCGCCGCCGCGTCCGCCCTCGGCGGCGCCGCCACCGGCCAGGCCATGCTGCTCGGTTCTCGCGCTCTCCAGGGGGTGTTCGGCGCACTGCTGGCGCCGGCCGCGCTCTCACTGCTCGCGGTGATGTTCACCGACGCCAAGGAGCGCGCCAAGGCCTTCGGCATCTACGGTGCGATCGCCGGCGGTGGTGGCGCGGTCGGTCTGATCCTCGGCGGCTTCCTCACCGAGTACCTCGACTGGCGCTGGACCTTCTACGTCAACATTCCCTTCGCCATCGTCGCCGCCGCGGGCGCGTACTTCGTGATCCGCGAACCGGCCGGTGGCCGCAACCGCTCCTCGCTCGACATCCCCGGTGTGGTCCTGTCGACCCTCGGCCTGGTGACGCTCGTCTACGCCTTCACCCGCGCCGAGTCGGCTGGTTGGACGCACCAGACGACGATCTGGCTATTCGTCGCCTCCGTCGTGCTGCTCGCGGCGTTCGTGGCCACCGAGTACGTGGTCCGGTCGCCGCTGCTTCCGATGCGCGTGCTGACCGACCGCAACCGCGGCGGTGTCTACCTGTCGCTGGGCCTCGCGGTCATCGCGATGTTCGGCCTGTTCCTGTTCCTCACGTACTACCTCCAGGTAGTGAAGGGGTACTCCCCGGTCAAGACGGGCTTCGCCTTCCTGCCGATGATCGCGGGCATGATCACGGGCTCCACGCAGATCGGCGCCCGGCTGATGACCCGGGTACCGGCGCGATTCCTCATGGGACCGGGCTTCCTGCTCGCGGCGACGGGCATGCTGCTGCTGACGCAACTGGAGATCGACTCCTCGTACAGCACGCTGATCCTGCCCGCGCAGCTGCTGCTCGGACTCGGTATGGGTACGGCGTTCATGCCCGCCATGTCGCTGTCGACGATCGGTGTCGAGGCGCGTGACTCGGGTGTCGCCTCCGCGATGGTGAACACCTCGCAGCAGGTGGGCGGCGCGATCGGAACGGCGCTGCTGAACACCATCGCCGCGTCCGCGACCACCTCGTACATCACCTCGCACGCGGCGGCTGCGACGACCCCCGGGGCGCAGAAGCTGCTCCAGCTCCAGGGCATGGTGCACGGCTACTCCAGTGCCATCTGGTGGGCCGTCGGCATCCTGGGCGGAGCGGCGGTCATCGCCCTCGTGCTGATCAACGCCGGGCGCCCGGATGGAGCGGCGCAGACGGGCGCCGCGTCCGGTGACGGCGCGGACGGCGTCGATGACGAGGTGAGGATCCCGGTCGTCGCCCACTGATGCGAGGCGCGCTCTGGGCGCGTGGTGGGCGGTAGGTGTGTGGTGAGCCGTACGGTGCGCGCACTGACCCGGCGGGGGCTGAGCCCGCCGGGTCAGTGGGCCTGACGTGTGGGCGGCGCGCCGCGCTGTTAAGCCTGCCTCCGAGCCGCGCTGTCAGGCCTGCCCCGAGTGGCGCAGCTCCTTCTCGTACCAGGCCACGTCCCAGTACCTGTCGAACTTCCGGCCGACCTGCCCGAACGTACCGGCGTGGCGGAAGCCGAAGCGCTTGTGGAGCCTGATCGACGGCTCGTTCGGCAGGGCGATGGCCGCGTAGGCGCGATGCAGGTCCTCGTCGGTGAGGGCGTCGAAGAGTGCCTCGTAGAGGAGTGTGCCGATGCCCCGCCCGGTGGCCTCGGGGGCCAGGTAGACGCTGACCTCCACGGAGGTGGCATAGGCGGGCTTCGGCCGGAACGCGCTGCTGGACGCGTATCCGAGCGGGCGGTCGAGGTGGGTGTCCCAGGCAACCAGAAGGCGGTGGGGGCCGTCTTCAGGGTGGGAGTGCAGCCACGGGCGGCGCTGCTCGGGTGTGAACACGGTGGTGTCGAAGGTGATGGCCGTCTCGCGCACGTAGTGGTTGTAAAGCTCGGTGAGGGCCGGGAGATCGGCCTCCGAACCCGCTCTGACCTGCACATCCGTGTGTTGTTGCAGCATCCGTCCCCCTCTTGCGAGGCGCAGGATACTGCAAGATCACAAAAATCCCTGAGGCGCGTGGGAATTCTGTCCGGTTTCCAGTCGTTGTCTCCCTCGGATGCAGGGCACCCGGAAAGCTCTAGAGCTCTGAACGGTGCCGCGACCTACTCAGTACCTACTCAGTAAGGGAGCACGCATGGCAACCCGTGCCGTCGCCCGTCGTCAGTCCGCCACCAGTGGGGCCGGGGCTGGTGGGGCAAACAGCGTTCGCGTCGTGGGCGGGGAGATCGCCGACCGCGACCTGGTCGGCATGTATCTCGACGAGATCGCGCGCACGCCCCTGCTCGACGCCGCTAGGGAGGTCGAGCTTTCCCAGACGATAGAGGCGGGCGTGTACGCCAGGCAGATCCTCGACGGTGAGGCCGAGAGCAAGGGGGCCGGTGCCACGCGCGAGGAGCTCGAGGTGCTTGTCGCCGAGGGGGAGCGCGCCAAGGATGTCTTCATCAAGTCGAATCTGCGCCTGGTGGTGGCCGTGGCGCGGCGCTATCCGCGCAGTGGGCTGCCGCTGCTGGACCTGATCCAGGAGGGCAACGCGGGTCTGGTGCGCGCGGTCGAGAAGTTCGACTACACCAAGGGCTTCAAGTTCTCGACGTATGCCACATGGTGGATCCGCCAGGCCATCACCCGCTCCATAGCCGACCAGTCCCGCACGATCCGGCTGCCCGTCCACCTGGTGGAGGAGCTGGGTCGGATTCGCCGTGTGCAGCGCGAGTTCAACCGCGAGCACGGGCGGGAACCGGAGCCCGCCGAGGTGGCGCAGGAGCTCGGCTCGACGCCGGAGCGGGTCACGGACGTGCTCGACTGGGCGCGTGATCCGGTCTCGCTGAACATGTCGGTGGACGACGAGGGCGAGACCCAGTTCGGGGATCTGCTTGAGGACACGTCGGCCGTCTCACCGGAGCAGTCCGTGCTGACGCTGCTGCGCAGCGAGGAGCTCGACGACCTGATAGACCGGCTCGACCACCGCACGGCCTCGATCATCAGGATGCGCTACGGCATCGAGGACGGCCGCGAGCGCACGCTCACCGAGGTCGGGAAGGAGCACGGTCTGACGCGTGAGCGCATACGCCAGATCGAGAAGCACGCGCTGCTGGAGCTGAAGCGGATGGCCCGGGACACCGGGTTCGACGCGGCGGCGTAACGGCGTTGGTGTCGGGCCGCGGGCAAGGCGGCGGCGCGCACCACACATGACCGGACCCCGGCACCCTCCCCCCGGTGCCGGGGTCCTTCTCCTTTGCCCAGGGGGCTGCTCAGGCCCTGCCCGTATGGGACCCCGTACGGGCCGTGTGGGGGGCTTGTGAGTCGCGCTCCGCGGCCCGGGTCAGCCGCGCGCCGAGCCTGGTGAGGTGGCCGGACAGCTCCGGGGGGCCGTGCACGGTGAACTCGCAGTTCAGCAAGGCCAGTCGAAGCGCCAGCCACTCCAGCGAGTCCTGGGCGCGGGCGCGGAGGCGGCAGCTGTCCGGGCCCGTCGCCACGGGCGTGCCGAGATAGCCCGGGAGCCGGCCGGCGACGTGCTCCGCAGAGGCGTCGAAGCTCACGTCGAGCGCGTGCTCGGGCTGGTTGCGGAACATGGAATGAGCCAGGAACGTCTGGGCGTCCCCGTCCGCCGGCAGCGTGCGCGGGGTGAAGCGGGCGCCCGTGGCGAAGGGCTCGATGACCCGGTCGACCCGGAACGTACGCCAGTCCTCGCGTGCTGTGTCGTACGCGACCAGATACCAGCGCCGCCCCGTGGACACCAGCCGATACGGCTCCACCAGCCGTTTCGTCTCCGCGCCGTCCCCGGAGCGGTAGCCAAAGCGCAGCCGCTCGCGGCCGGTGACCGTCGAGGCGATGGCGGTGAGCGTATTCGGGTCGACGGTGGCGCCGTCGCCCCGGGTGAGCGGGATCATCGCGCTTTGGAGGGTCGAGACCCGGTGGCGCAGCCGCGACGGGAGCACCTGCTCCAGCTTCGCCAGGGCGCGTACGGATGCTTCGTCAACGCCCTCGATGGCATGACCGGCCCCGGCGCGCAGCCCCACCGCGATGGCGACCGCCTCCTCGTCGTCCAGCAGCAGCGGAGGCATGGCCGCACCAGCGACCAGCCGATAACCGCCGGCGGCCCCCTTCGTGGACTCGACCGGATAGCCGAGGTCGCGAAGCCGGTCGATATCCCGGCGGATGGTGCGCGGGCTGACGTCGAGGCGCTCGGCGAGCTCACTGCCCGGCCATTCGCGCGGGGTCTGGAGAAGGGACAACAGATTCAGCAGTCGTGCCGGGGTGTCTGTCATATGCGCCACACTGCCAGCCTTCTAGGACATCCCCTGACCTATATCGGGCATAGGTTTCCTCGCATGAGCTCCCAAGCCGCCGTGCGCGCTACGGCCACGTCCCACTCCGCGCCCGATCCTCAACCCCAATCAGACCAAGCGGCTGACCGGCGCCGCTGGGTCGCCCTGGCCATCGTGATGACCGCGGCCTTCATGGACCTGGTCGACGTCACCATCGTCAATATCGCGATCCCCAGCATCGAGCGCAGCCTTGATGCCTCGTTCGGGGCGATCCAGTGGATCACCGCCGGCTATGCGCTGGCGTTCGCCGCGGGTCTGATCACGGGCGGTCGGCTCGGCGACATCTTCGGCCGGAGGCGGCTCTTCCTGATAGGCATCTCGGGTTTCACACTTGCCTCCGCGCTCTGCGGATTCGCGGTGGGGACGGAGATGCTGGTCGGGGCACGGCTGCTCCAGGGCGCGATGGCCGCGATGATGGTGCCGCAGGTGCTCGCGATCATCCATGTGACCTTCCCGCCGCACGAACGCGGCAAGGTCTTCGGGATGTTCGGTGCGGTTGTCGGGCTCGGCGCGGTGTCCGGGCCGCTGCTCGGCGCACTGCTGACCCAGTGGAACCTCTTCGGCCTCGAGTGGCGGCCGATCTTCCTGATCAACCTGCCGGTCGGTATCGCGGGCATCATCCTGGGCCGGAAGTTCATCACCGAGTCTCGCGCTGAGAAGGCCCTTCGGCTTGACCTGGTCGGTGTCGTCCTCGCCACGGTGTCGCTGCTGATGCTGATCTACCCGCTGACGCGGGGCCGTGAGCTGGACTGGCCGCTGTGGGGGCACCTCAGCATAGCGGCGAGCCCGTTCATGTTCGCCGTGTTCGTGGCCTACGAGCGCTACAAGACGCGCAAGGACGGTTCGCCGCTGGTCGAGCTGTCGCTGTTCCGGGTGAAGAGCTTCGCGGCGGGAATCGCGGTGCAGCTGACCTTCGGCGTGGTCATGGGCATCTTCTTCCTGGTCTGGACGCTGTACATGCAGATCGGTCTGGGCTGGAGCCCCCTGCGGTCCGGACTGACCGGGGTGCCGTTCTCCATCGCCGTGTCCCTGGCGGCCGGCTTGTCGGTGCAGCAACTGGTGCCGCGGTTCGGACGCAAGGTGCTCCAGGCGGGCGCGCTGACCATGATGGCCGGGCTGCTGCTCTACATCTGGGAGGCCGACCGGTACGGCATGGGTATCAGCTCCTGGCAGATGGCCGCCCCGCTGGTGGTCATGGGTCTCGGTATGGGGCTCATCGTGGCGCCGCTGACCGACGCGGTGCTGTCCGATGTGCCGCGTGAGCACGCCGGCTCTGCGTCCGGGCTGATCAACACCACCATGCAGACAGGCAACGCGCTGGGCCTCGGACTGGTCGCGGTGGTCTTCTTCGGTCCGATCGACGACGCGCGGCCGACGACGCCGCTCGCGGTGGGGACGGCGTTCTCCGACGCCTTCCAGCAGTCGCTGTGGTGGGTGGCCGGGGTCCTCGGTGTGATCTTCATGGTGATGTTCGCTCTGCCGGCGCGGCCGAAGCAGCACCTGGAAGCCGGGGCGCTTGAGGACACGGCCGAGGTGGCGGTGGCCGACACCGGACTTCCGGAGCAGCGGCGGAAGCAGGAGTCACCGGCCAAGACCGGCTGATCGCCGAGGGAGACCAGGTGCGGAGCCTGGCGCCGGGAGGAGTGGTCCTTCCGGCGCCAGGCGCTGCCGCGGTGCGGGCGAACGCAACGGCAGAGCCTTGCCCGGGTCAGCGCACGCGGGCGCGGGCGGCACGGAGCTCGATCGCGCCGCGTGCCGTGCGCTCGTCGACGTAGACCTCGCACATATGGCGGCCATCCGGGGTCGCTGTGTGCTCCACTTCCCACAGACTCAGCTCGGTCCCGTCGAGCAGCAGAAACGCGTGCTCGTAGAGCGTGAAGCCCGAGCCCCGGCCGCCTATGAAGCACTGGCGGCCGAACGCCTGACTGATGTGGTGCGCGAAGGCGGACCGCAGCAGCCGCGCCGTGTCCTCGCCCGGCCGGTCGCGGTTCTCGGCCCGGCGCAGTAACCGGCGTGCGTGGTCGGGGGAGTTGTCCGGCTCGTAGGTGCGCGGGGGCGCGGCTCCCGGCCCGGCCAGCAGCTTGCCGAGCAGCTCCAGGTCGGCGTCCAGGTCGTCCACCGCCCCGTCCGCGGAGTCGGGGCTGTGCGAGGGGCCGCCATCGCCGTCGGCGTCGTCCCTGGAACCCGGCCCCGCTATGCCGCCGGTGCCGCCCCGGGGATGCTCCGGGCCATCCGGGCCGGCTGCCGAGTCTCCTGTGTCGCTCACACTCTCCGACCTGCCCGGACGCATGGCCTTGAGCCGGGACGCGGCGACTCGTGCCTCCGTCTCCTCCGCGTACACCTCGTGCTGCTCGACGCCGTCCCGCCCGTTGTTGTGCACGAGCTCCCAGAGGGTGACGGACGAACCGTCGGCCAGCAGATACGTATGTCGGTAGGTCGACCGGTGCAGCCCCGCGCTGTGGAGCGAGGAATGCAGCGAACTGGCGTGCGCCAGCGCGGATTCGAGCCGATCGACCATGGTGTCGGGAAGGTCGAAGGAGTTGAGTGCCCGACCCAGGAGCCGCTCGAGCTGCGTCTCGGTTGTCTCGTACGGATCGTTCAAGGTGGTTCTCCGGATCTCCAGGCCGTTGCCACACGTCACTTGATGACTGCTTAACGTAGTCCCTGGGCCGGACATCGCGTCCCGGGTTCGGGAAAACGAACGGGGCATGGCCCAAAGTTTCCGCGTGTCGTTGTTTGCTCCTTCTTGTTTGCTCATCTGACTCTGCTCAACACGCGTACAGCTCCCGGTACGAGGGGAAGTCACCCCCCGGACCGGTCGTCGTCCGTGCCGCCAGCATGGCGCACACGATCGCCCGCGTCACGACGTCCGCACCCGCCGCGAGCACGGGGTTGAGCGCCAACGGGGCGGTGCCCAACGGGCGCTCGCCGGTTGCGAGGGCGAACACGGTGTCCCCGTCGTTGAGCAGATGAACCGGACGCACGGCGCGCGCGATTCCGTCGTGAGCCGTCCCCGCGAGCTTCTGCGCCTGGGCGCGCGTCAGTTCGGCGTCGGTGGCGACGACGGCCAGGGTGGTGTTCAGCGGAGGCGCCCCCGTCGCGTCCGCCGCCTCGGCGAGACGGTGCAGAGCCGCCGCATGCGCCTCCGCGGAGGGGAACTCGGGCCGTCGCCCCGTGAAATACCCGCCGTAGAGCACCCCCGTGTCCGGATCGATGGCGGAGCCCGCGGCATTGGCGACCACGAGCGCGGCCACCACCGTGCCATCCGGCAGCCGTGTGCTCGCCGTGCCGACCCCGCCCTTGACCCGTCCCACCACCGCGCCGGTCCCGGCACCGACACAGCCCTCCGCCACGGGGGCACGCGGCTCAGTGGCGGCCGCCGCCTCCACCGCGGCCCGCCCGGTCTCCGCACCGGGCCTGGCTCGCCAGTCACCTCCTCTCCCCAGGTCGTAGACACAGGCGGCGGGCACCACCGGGACGACCTGTCCCGGCTCCCGCCCGGTCTGGACGCCACGACCCCGTTCCTCAAGCCACGCCATGACACCGGACGCGGAGTCCAGCCCGTATGCGCTGCCGCCGGTCAGCACGATCGCGTCGACGCGCTGTACGAGATTGCGCGGGTCGAGTGCGTCGGTCTCCCGTGTGCCCGGTCCGCCGCCGCGTACATCGATGGCGGCGACCGCCCCGCCTTCCGGAGCCAGGACGACCGTGGTGCCGCTGAGCGCGCCGGGGCCGGGGTGGCCGGCATGTCCGACCCGCAAGCCGTGCACATCGGTCAGTGCGTCGTTGAATGCCATGGCTTCTGCGTATCACGCCACTCGACACAACTGCCCTGCCGTGTGCCCGCCTTGCCGGAATTCGGTCACCCAGGGCCTGCGTGGAACCAGACGGGGACGGAACACGGCGGGCCTGGAGCGGGGCGAGCACGGAACAGGGCGGCGGCGCCACCGCCCGTCGCAGGATCACGGTGGGACAGGTCTCACACCTCCAGATCAGGTAGTCCCGGAGACCTCGCTGTCTCCGGCTGTCCGCTCGCCAGGGTCACCCCGACCGCCACCACCGCTGCCACCACCAGCCCGGTGGCGAGCACGGCCCAGTGACCGGCGAAGGTGCAGGCGAGTACGAGCGGCACCGACACCGGGAGCAGCAGTTGCTGTGCGGTGGTCCGTTTGAAGTGCCGGGCGTGCAGGTACCAGACGGTGAGCAAGTAGAGCGCCGTGGGTACCGTCACCGCCGCCGCGGCACCGAGAACGGGGATAGGGGCCTTGCCCACGGACTGCTCCACGGCCACCTCAAGACCCGCCCCTATCGCGGCTGCGGAAGCGAAGATCAGGAAATGCCCGTAGCCCCACGGTATGGATTCGCGGTTGCCCCTGAGCCGTTCGTGCACGGGGACCGAGAAGTAGATCCACCAGGCCGCGAAGATGATGAGGATGCCGCCTGCCGCGATGGGCACCAGCTCGCCGAACTCCTCGACCTCGCCCAGTACGGACTGCACTCCGATCGTGGCCGCGAACATCGTCTCGCCCAGCACGATGATGGTGAACAGTCCGTAGCGCTCCGCGATGTGGTGTGGATGCCAGGGTGTCTGATGGCCGCGCTCGGCGATCACCGGCACGAGTAGTTCGGCTGCGGCGACGAGCACGAACAACCAGCGCTTGGCATCCTCCGGTGCGGTCAGCAGAGCGATCCAGGCGGCTTGGCAGACGACCACGCCGGTGGCGTATATGAGAGCGGTGCGTCGAGCAGGCCCCGGGCGCTCGGACGCGGCGGCCCGCAGCCACTGCGCGGTCAGCGCGATCCGCATCACCACATAGCCGACGACGGCGATGGTCCAGTCGTTCTCGGTGAACGCCCTGGGCACACCGGCCGCGTAGACAAGCACCCCGCAGATCTGCACCAGCGTGGCGATCCGGTAGGGCACGTCGTCGCAGTCATAGGCGGACGCGAACCAGGTGAAGTTCATCCAGGCCCACCACACGCCGAAGAAGACGAACAGATAGCCGACGACGCCGTCGCTGACATGGCCCTCGGCCAGCGCGTGCACCAGCTGGATCCCGGCCTGTCCGACGGCCACGACGAAGCAGAGGTCGAAGAACAGCTCCAGGGGGGTGGCTGCGCGATGCGCTTCGTCCCGGCGGCGCGCGCGCATACGGCGCACGGGCTTGAACCGGTCGTCTTCGGTCGAGGCGGGCGTGGACGTCATATGTCCAGCACAGCAGAAAGGGCTGAGTTCGCACCCTTGCGAGCTGCTCTCCTCGGGTTGCCCGCTCTCCTCACTCCGTCCCGTTGCGGCCTCCCCTGCAGCGTGCTCATCATGGCCATGACGACGCTCAGGTCCGCGCCCGGCATATTCTGGGCGTATGAGCACCGCCCCCACCCCCGGACCGCGCGATGCGGACACGCCGGAGCAGCAGCCTCGTCCCGCAGCGGCGCTGATCTTCGATGATCCGCTGGACCAGCAGTCCTCCGACGACACGGACCGCGGATGGGGCGAGCGGCCTTCCGCGCCAGGCGCCGCCGGCGCCGCGGATCTCGCGCGTTTCCTCGACGAGAAGCCTCCGCACCACCTCTGAGTCTTCAGCCTCCGGGCCTTCGCTTGCCGAGCCCTCAGCACAGCACCACCGCCAGACGGGATGTCGCACCCGCGCCGGCCAGCGCCGAGGCAACGGGGCGCGAGACCGACAGCACCACCAGCGCGCCACCGTCCGGGACAGCCGCCTCAGGTTGCGGAACCCGCAGCACTCTTGCGCCGGTCGCGACGGTATGAGCACGGGCGCCGGGCGAATTTCCCGCTGTGAAGCCGTTGGACTCGGCGGCGGCGATCACGTCGACGCGGTCGCCGGGCCGCAGCAGTCGCACGGCTTCCGCGTCCGCGATCCGCACAGGAGCGGAGACGAGCTCCACCGGAGGCGGCCGGTGCGCCGGTTTCCTCATGGCCGCGCCCGCGTACGGCGCCGGCCCGACGCTGGCGCCGACCACCTCGGGACCCCATGCCGCGAGGGCCGCCGCGGTCACCGCGAGCCCGGCGGCCAGTGCACGCCGCCGTCGGCGCAGCGCACGCCGCAGCCGTGGCCTCTGCCAACCGGACCGTACCGACAACGGCGGGAATGGCGGCATACCCAGCGGCTCGGGCGCCGGTGAGGGCGGGGGCAGAGGGAGACTTCCTGCTCCTGTTCCTGCTCCTGACCGGTGCCGAGGCCCGTGCCCGGGTCCGTGCCGGTCCCCGTGCCCGTTCTGGCGCGTGCCCTGGCCATACAAGGAATCCCGCGCCCGAGAGGCCTCGTGCTCCTGGTGGGAGTGCAGCGACATCGTCGGACCGCCTTTCGTGAGGGTGCCTGCGGAGCCGTTCCGCACGCCCTCACGATCCACGTTCCACCGCCGTTCCGCTTCGGCCTGTGGATCAGTCGACGGTTGTGGATAACGTGCTCACCCCGGCGAGTGAACGCGGGGTGAGCAGAAGACCGTCAGGGCAGTTCGATGCCGGTATCCAGTCCACCCAGCGCCTTCGAGCACAGGCAGGCGCGTTCACCGGTCGCCTGAAGCGCGGCCACCGCGTCGAAGACAACCCCTCGGAGCCGATCCACGTTCGCGGCGAAGACTTCCATCACTTCCCCGTGCGATACGCCGTCGCCCGCCTCGGCCCCGGCATCGAGGTCCGTCACCAGGGCCATCGACGTGTAGCAGAGCTCCAGCTCACGGGCGAGCGCCGCTTCCGGGTGCCCGGTCATGCCGACCACGGACCAGCCCATGGCCGCGTGCCAGCGCGACTCGGCGCGGGTACCGAAGCGCGGGCCGTCCACCACCACCAGCGTGCCGCCGTCGACCGGCTCCCAGTCGCGCCCCCGGGCCGCAGCCAGTGCGCCCCGCCGCCCGACAGGACAGTACGGGTCTGCCAGCGACACATGGACCACGTTGGGCGCTGTGCCCTCCGCGAGCGGCTCGCCGTCGTAGAAGGTGTCGTTACGCGACTTGGTCCGGTCCACGAGCTGGTCCGGGACGAGTAGCGTGCCCGGCCCGTACTCCGGCCGCAGACCGCCCACCGCGCAGGGCGCCAGCACCTGACGCACCCCGACCGAGCGCAGCGCCCACAGGTTGGCCCGGTAGTTGATGCGGTGGGGCGGCAGATGGTGGCCGCGCCCGTGCCGGGGTAGGAAGGCGACGCGCCGTCCCGCGATCTCGCCGAAGAACAGCGAGTCACTCGGGCTGCCGTAGGGGGTCGGTACCGCCACCTCGGTCACGTTCTCCAGGAACGAGTAGAAACCCGACCCGCCGATCACACCGATTTCGGCATGAGGGGATGCCTCACGGGCGGTCTCTCGCTGTGCGTCATCTGCGTTGGCCATGGCGATCACAGTAGCCGTGCCGCCCCAAGCCGAAGGCCCCACCCGTTGCAAACGAACGTTCGACAACGGATGGGGCCTCGGAAGGACCGTGGGCGGCCTGTGTACCCGCCGACGCGGGTGCGGCTCGGCGCCGCAGCGCCGTACCTACGCGGCGGACGAACCGCTGGAAGCGGGTGCGCTGCTGGAGCTGCCCGCCGAACCTGAGGAACCAGAAGAGGGACCAGAGGAACCGGAGTCGCCGGACGAGCCCGACTTCGAGTCCGTGGACGACGACTTCGCGGACGACGCCGGCGAGCTGCTCGACGACGAGCCGCGGCTGTCGTTGCGGTAGAAGCCGGAACCCTTGAAGACGATGCCGACCGCCGAGAACACCTTCTTGAGGCGGCCCTTGCAGTTCGGGCACTCAGTCAGTGCGTCGTCGGTGAACTTCTGCACCGCCTCGAGGCCCTCGCCGCACTCGGTGCACTGGTACTGGTAGGTCGGCACTTGTCTTCCTCCTGGCACTCTCACTCGATGAGTGCTAACGACGGTCCATAGTGACGTATTCCGCCGGATCAGTCCACTGTCACGGGCACTCGGTGACCGACACCACGTGCGACGGTCCGGCTGGGCGCCTGCGGAACCAGCCGCGAGCGCAGCGCCACCAAGGTGGCCAGCGCGAGTGCCGTACCCACCAGCGGCACCAGGAACGAGGTGCCCGAACCGTACGCGTCCGCCAGCTGTCCCGCGACCGTCACCGCCGCCGCCTGGCCGAGGGCCACAGCTCCGGTCAGCCAGGTGAAGGCCTCGGTGCGGGCGGAGGCCGGTACCAGCGGCTCGACCAGCGTGAAGCCGGCGATCAGCGCGGGTGCGATGCACAGGCCGACGACCAGGCCGAGCACGCCGAGGACGACGATCGAGTCAGCCGTCCACAGCAAGGACGCCGCGGCCGTCAGACCCAGGTACCCGATCACCAGCCGGCGACGCGGGCCGGACTTCCAGGCGATGGCGCCCACGGCGATACCGGCCAGCATGTTTCCGGCCGCGAACATCCCGTACAGCAGGCCGTTGATGCCCGGCTGGCCGATCTCTTCTGTGAACGAGGCGAGCGAAACCTGCATCCCGCCGAAGACTGAGCCGATGCCGAGGAACGTCACGGCCAGCACCCGAACGCCCGGCACGGACAGTGCGGAGGCATGGCGCACCTGCTCGTCGGCGTCCGGTCGGCCGAACGGCGGCTGGGTGCGGCGCTGGGCCGCGAACAGCACTCCGCCGATCAGCGTGAGGGCGGCCTCGGTGATCAGGCCGGCTGCCGGGTGGACACCGGTGCACAGCGCCGTGGCCAGCACCGGTCCGACCACGAACGTGAACTCGTCCGTGACGGACTCGAACGCCGCCGCCGTCGGCATCAGGCGTGAGCCGCCGAGCTTCGCCGCCCAGCGAGCCCGCACCATGGGGCTGACCTGGGGCACCGACGCGCCCATCGGTACGGCCGCCGCGAACAGGGCCCACAGCGGCGCGTTCGCCAGCGCCAGTGCGGTCAGCGTGGCGCCTGACACGGCGTGCACGATCACTCCGGGCAGGAGCACGGCGCGCTGGCCGAGACGGTCGGCGAGCTTGCCGCTCTGCGGTGCGAACAGCGCCATGGAGACACCGGTGACCGCGGCCACGGCTCCGGCGCTGCCGTATGAACCGGTGGTGTGCTGGACCAGCAGCACGATGCTGATCGTGAGCATCGCGAAGGGCTGCCGGGCCGCGAAACCGGGAAGCAGGAATGTCCAAGCTCCGGGGGTGCGGAGCAGTTGCCCGTAGCCCGGGCGCTCGTCGGGGGCGACCGTGGACACCACGGTCCTTGCCTTTCTGCCGCCTGGTAGCGCTGCCCGGGGTGCCGGGAGCCGCCGAGAGCTGTCCTCTTGCGCGTAACTGCGGTAGATACCGGTGCCCGCTGCAAGGGAGACTCGGTCGCCATACGGTCGCGCCAGCTCTGCGTCAGGCAGAGTTGGTCGTACTGTGTGCCCTCATGATACAGGGGTGGGGAGAGCGATCCTCCTCCGAAATGTTCGGGGTATCGCGAGGATTCCTACGGATTCAGGGCTTCGGCTGGGCGAGCCGGAATGGGCCCACCGCCCCTGAGCCGACCCTGGGGCTGGGCGACCCGGACGGGGCCGACCGCCCCTGAGCCGGCCAGACGCAGCCTGAGCGGACCCTGATACGGGGCCGCGGGGGACGCGGGAAACCCGGCCCCGGGCCGTCAGCGGCGGCCGTGCCCGGGGTTTCCCCGCCCGGTACCCAGCCAGCCGGCCAGCTTTCCGCCCTGCCCGACCGCCCGCAGCCGCGCCTCCGCCGCGTCCCGCACCGGGTCCGTCGCCACCACCAGCAGTTCGTCCCCGCGCCGCAGCACGGTGGACGGCATCGGTACGAAGCTCTTGCCCTCGCGTACGACCAGGGTGACCGCGGCACCCGCGGGTAGCCGGAGCTCGGCGACCTCGACTCCGTGCATCCGCGACTTCGCCGGGATCGCGACCGAGAGCAGATGTCCGCGCAGCCGCTCCAGGGGCGCCGACTCGATCCCGAGGTCGGCCGCCTCGCTCCCGTCGCCGAGCCGCAGTGCCTTCGCCAGCCAGGGCAGCGTGGGTCCTTGCACCAGGGTGTAGACGACGACGAGCACAAAGACGATGTTGAAGATCCGTCGGCTGTACTCGACCTCGTAGACCATCGGGATCGTCGCCAGGATGATGGGCACCGCGCCGCGCAGACCCGCCCACGACATCAGCGTCTGCTCCTGCCAGGGCATCCTGAACGGCAGCAGGCTGACGAACACGGACAGTGGACGCGCCACCATGGTCAGCACCAGGCCGATGGTGACCGCCGTCCAGAAGTCGTGCACCAGCTCGTGCGGAGTCACCAGCAGACCGAGCAGCACGAACATGCCGATCTGGGCCAGCCAGCCGAGACCCTCGGCGAAACCGCGGGTGGCGGGCCAGTGCGGGAGCTTGGAATTGCCCAGCACCATGGAGGCCAGGTAGACGGCGAGGAATCCGCTGCCATGGGCGATGGCGCCGGCCGCGTACGCCGTCACGGCGAGCGCCATGACGGCGATCGGGTAGAGGCCGGAGGCGGGCAGCGCCACATGGCGCAGGGCGTAGGCGCCCAGGAATCCCATGGCGAGGCCGATGGCGGCGCCGATCGCCAGTTCGAGCATGATCTTGCCGATGAGGACGTACCAGTCCTCCACCGGACCGGCCGTGGAGAAGGCCAGGACGAGGATGACGACCGGGGCGTCGTTGAAGCCCGACTCGGCTTCCAGCACACCCGTGACGCGCGCGGGCAGCGGCACCTTGCGCAGGACGGAGAAGACGGCGGCGGCGTCCGTCGAGGAGACGACAGCGCCGATGATGAGCGCCTGACGCCACTCCAGTCCGACCAGGTAGTGCGCCCCTGCGGCGGTGATGCCCACGCTCACCGCGACGCCGACGAGCGACAGCGAGACCGCGGCCGGCAACGCCGGTTTGACCTCTTTCCACTTGGTGCCCAGGCCACCTTCGGCCAGGATCACCACAAGTGCGGCATAGCCGATCACCTGGGTCAGTTCGGCGTTGTCGAACTTGACGTGGAAGAACCCGTCCTGCCCGATGGCGATCCCGATGCCCAGATACAGCAGCAGGCTCGGCAGCCCGCTCCGGGACGAGACGCGCACCGCCGCCACGGCGATGAGCAGGACGAGCGAGCAGATGAGCAGGAGTTCATTGAGCTGGTGGACAGTCAGTGGCCGATCCTTCCCCTCATGTCTGCCCCGCCGGAACGTTCCTTCGGGGCCGGCGCCTCGCCAGACACTTCGTTACCTTACCTAATCGTTAACGCTTTCTTGACGCCTTCGCGATCAACTGGATCGCCAGTTCGATAGGAGTGGGTCTGCTGGCGATGTCGACATGGCGTTACTGATACCGCGTCCAGGCAGGTTTCGCGCTGCGCCTATGGTTGCTCCAGCACTCCCCTGGACCACCCTGCCCCTTGAAGGACAGCGATGCCCTCCTCCACAGCCGCCGCTGAGGCAGCCGCCCCGGCGGCCGAAAAGCCCGCCAAGAAGAAGGGGCGACGCGCCCGCCTGATCGTGATCGTGCTGGTGCTGGCGCTGATCGGGACCGTCGGCTGGGGCTCGTACTGGGGCCTGAGCACGGTGCGCGCCTCGTTCCCGCAGACGACCGGGACGATCAAGCTCCCCGGCCTGTCGGGCCACGTAGAGGTCAAGCGGGACGGCAACGGGATCCCGCAGATCTACGCGAGCAGCGATGAGGACCTGTTCCGCGCACAGGGGTTCGTTCACGCGCAGGACCGCTTCTGGGAGATGGACGTCCGCCGGCATATGACAGCCGGGCGGCTCTCTGAGATGTTCGGCTCCAGCCAGGTGGACACGGATGCCTTCCTGCGTACGCTCGGCTGGCGCAAGGTGGCCCAGCAGGAGTTCGACAGCGTCCTGTCGGACGACACCAAGAAGTACCTCCAGGCGTACGCCGACGGGGTCAACGCGTATCTCGCCGGGCGGGAGAACAAGGCGATCTCCGTCGAGTACGCCGCGCTCGGCTTCGCCAACGACTACAAGCCGGAGAAGTGGTCACCGGTCGACTCGGTGGCCTGGCTCAAGGCGATGGCCTGGGACCTGCGCGGCAACATGCAGGACGAGATCGACCGTTCGCTGATGAGTAGCAGGCTGAACGACAAGCAGATCAAGGATCTGTATCCCGACTACCCGTACGAGCTGCACCAGCCGATCGTCCAGGGTGGCGCCGTGGACAGCGCCAGCGGGAAATGGGACCCCGGTGCGGACTCGTCCTCTCAGTCGGACGGCGGCTCCGAGACGGGAACGGGAAGCGGCACAGGTACCGGCACCTCGGGATCGTCGTCCCAGGAGGGGCAGGGCGAAGGCCAGGGCGCGCAGTCGCAGCTGAGCGCGAGTTCCGTGATCTCCTCACTCTCCTCCCTCTCCACCCTCGACGAGATCCCGACCCCGCTCGGCCCCAGCGGCAGCGGTATCGGCTCCAACTCCTGGGTCGTCTCCGGCGACCTCACCACCACCGGCAAGCCGCTGCTCGCCAACGACCCGCACCTCGCGCCGCAGCTGCCGTCGATCTGGTCCCAGATGGGTCTGCACTGCCGTGCTGTCTCCGACGCCTGCTCCTTCGACGTCGCTGGTTACACCTTCTCCGGTATGCCGGGTGTGATCATCGGACACAACCAGAACATCGCCTGGGGCTTCACCAACCTCGGCGCCGATGTCACCGACCTCTACCTGGAGCGCGTCACCGCGAACGGCTACACCGCCGGCACCAAGGTCAAGCCATTCACGACCCGTGAGGAGACCATCAAGGTCGCGGACGGCGCGAGCCACACCATCATGGTTCGCGAGACCCAGCACGGCCCGCTGATCTCCGATCGCAGCGAGGAGATGGAGACCGTCGGCAAGCGCGCCCCCATCAACGGCGCTGCCCCGGACCGCGGCGAGGGCTACGCGGTGGCGCTGAAGTGGACCGCGTTGAGCCCGGGCAAGTCCATGGATGCGGTCTTCAAGATCAACCGGGCAAAGGACTGGAACGGCTTCCGGGCGGCGGCCAAGGACTTCGAGGTGCCGTCCCAGAACCTGATCTACGCCGACACCAAGGGCCACATCGGCTACCAGGCACCGGGCAAGATCCCGGTGCGCTCCAAGAAGTACGACGGCTCGATGCCGACACCCGGCTGGGATCCGACGTCCGACTGGAAGGGCTACGTCCCCTTCGACGAGCTTCCGTACGAGTACGACCCGGAGCGCGGCTACATCGTCACCGCCAACCAGGCCGTCGTTGACGCCAGGAAGTACCCGCACCCGATCACGACGGACTACGGCTACGGCTCCCGCAGCCAGCGGATCAACGCCCTCATCGATTCGAAGATCAAGGACGGCGGGAAGATCTCGACGGACGACATGCGGACCATGCAGATGGACAACAGCAGCGAGATCGCCAAGCTGCTGACCCCGTACCTGCTCAAGGTCGACGTATCCGACCCCTATGTGCGCGAGGCGCAGAAACTCCTCGAGGGCTGGGACTACACGCAGGAGTCGGACTCCGGAGCCGCGGCCTACTTCAACGCGGTCTGGCGCAACGTCCTCAAGCTCGCCTTCGGCAACAAGCTGCCCAAGGAGCTCAGGGTCGAGGGCGAGTGCCTCAACGTCCGTCCGGCCGACAGCACGGGTCCGGTGGACGACCTGAGCCGCCTCGTACGCGAGTGCGGACAGCGCGACGCCGATTCGGCCCAGCCGGACGGCGGCGACCGCTGGTACGAGGTGGTCCGAGGGTTGCTGGAAGACGAGGCCAGCGAGTGGTGGCAGACCCCGCCGAACCGTCAGGAGACCGCCACCGCGACCCGCGACCAGCTGCTGGCGCGAGCCATGGACGACGCCCGCTGGGAGCTCACGGCCAAGCTCGGCAAGGACGTCTCCAGCTGGAACTGGGGCCGGCTGCACCAGCTGATGCTCAAGAACCAGACCCTCGGCACCAGCGGCCCGGGCGCACTGCAGTGGATGCTCAACCGGGGCCCGTGGAACCTCGGCGGAGGCGAGGCCGCCGTCAACGCGACCGGATGGAACGCGGCGGGTGGCTACGAGGTGATCTGGGTGCCGTCGATGCGGATGATCGTCAACGTCGGCGACTGGGACAAGTCCCGCTGGATCAATCTGGCCGGGGCCTCCGGGCACGCCTACAGCGCGCACTACACCGACCAGACGGAGAAGTGGGCCAGGGGCGAGCTGCTGGACTGGGCGTACGGGGAGCAGGCGGTCACCGACAAGACGGAAGAGACGCTGACCCTCAGTCCGTGACGGCGCGCTCCGGCCGGAGCGCGCCGGCGCACAAGGCGCCCAGGCGGTTCACGTCGTGAATCTGCGGACGCCCTGAGGCGTCACCACCGCGTGTACGGGGTGGTCGTGCGGTTCCTCCGGGACTCGTGCGACCACCTCGTTCGCGTACAGGAGCACGACGAGGGCGGGCCGCGCGGACCCGGCTTCGAGCCTGGCGAGTACGCGGTCGTACGAGCCCCCGCCGCGGCCGAGTCGCAGGCCCCGCTCATCCACCGCGAGGCCGGGCAGCAGTACGGCATCGGCTCCCAGCACGGCCCCTGGCCCGAGCCGCGGCCCGTCCGGTTCCAGCAGCCCGCGCCCGGCGGGTGCCAGGCGGTCCACGCCCCGGTATTCCGCCCAGTCCAGGTCGTTGTCGGCCAGTAGTACGGGGAGCAGCACCCGTACGCCCCGCGTGCGCAGCGCGTCGATCAGCGCGTGGGTGTCTGGCTCGCGCCCCACTGACACATAGGCGGCCACGGTGCGGGCTGTGGTGAGCTCAGGGAGTTCGAGCGCGTGCCGGGCGAGAGCCGCGGCGGCATTCCCTCTCGCCTCGGCGGTCAGCTTGCGCCGGGCGTCGAGCAGTTCACGTCGCAGAGAGCTCTTCGCGCTCTTCTCGGATAGATCGGCTGGATCACTCAAATCAGCCAAATCAGCCAGATCGGATGGATCGGGCGAATCGGATGGAACGTCTTCCATGGCTGCCTCGCAAACCTCAGTCAATACGCCTTTATGAGAGGAAAGTTATCCGGACACTCATCCTGCTCCCAAAGTCACCGGATAGGGTGCTTCGCATGACTGAGTCGCACAGGAACAGCTCCAGTATCAGCAAAGCTGTCATCCCCGCCGCAGGCCTGGGGACCCGGTTCCTGCCCGCGACCAAGGCCACTCCCAAGGAGATGCTGCCGGTAGTCGACAAGCCCGCGATCCAGTACGTCGTCGAGGAGGCGGTGGACGCAGGCCTCTCGGACATTCTCATGGTCACCGGCCGGAACAAGCGGCCCCTTGAGGACCACTTCGACCGCAACTACGAGCTGGAGGAGGCGCTGCGCCGCAAGGGCGACGCCCAGCGTCTCGGCAAGGTGCAGGAGTCCAGCGACCTCGCCACCATGCACTATGTGCGCCAGGGCGACCCCAGGGGCCTCGGGCACGCCGTGCTGTGCGCGGCTCCGCACGTCGGGGACCAGCCCTTCGCCGTACTGCTGGGGGACGACCTGATCGACCCGCGCGACCCGCTGCTGTCCCACATGGTGGAGGTCCAAGAGCGCGAGGGCGGCAGTGTCATCGCCCTCATGGAGGTCGAGCCGTCCCAGATCGGGCTCTACGGCTGCGCCGCGATCGAGGCCACCGGTGACGACGACGTGGTCCGGGTGACCGGCCTGGTCGAGAAGCCCGACCCGGCCGACGCGCCGAGCAACTACGCGATCATCGGGCGCTATGTTCTCGATCCCGCGATCTTCGGGATACTCCAGCAGACCAAGCCGGGCCGCGGCGGCGAGATCCAGCTGACCGACGCCCTCCAGAAGCTGGCCTTCGACGAGAAACTCGGGGGTCCCGTGCACGGCGTCGTCTTCAAGGGCCGACGCTACGACACCGGCGACCGTGGCGACTACCTGCGAGCCATTGTCAGACTCGCGTGCGAACGTGAAGACCTGGGACCGGATTTCCGGACCTGGCTTCGCCGTTACGTCACCGAGGAGATGTAGCACTTTGAGTAGTACGGCAACTCCGTCCGCCGGCCAGGGGGGCGCCCCCAAGGGCCGTACGGACGCGCATACGGGCGCGGGGGGCGGCGCGGTGTGGTCGGTGGACGATCACCTGAAGGACGTCCTCGGCACGATCCGGCCGCTTGATCCCATCGAGTTGCAACTGCTCGACGCCCAGGGCTGCATCCTGGTCGAGGACATCATCGTGCCCGTCGATCTGCCGCCCTTCGACAACAGCTCGATGGACGGCTACGCGGTCCGGGTGGCCGATATCGCGGGTGCCGGCGAGGAGTTCCCCGCCGTCCTCACGGTCATCGGCGATGTCGCCGCGGGCAGCGGTGGGCTGAGCGGCGGCGGCGAGGTGGGGCCGGGGCAGGCGGCCCGCATCATGACCGGTGCGCCGCTTCCACCTGGTGCCGAGACCGTCGTACCGGTCGAGTGGACCGACGGGGGCAGCGGCGAAGGCGCCGCCACCGCCATGCGTCCGGCCGGGCATGCTCCCGAAGGCGCCAGTGGCGAGGTCAGGATCCACCGGGCGGCGGGCCCACGGGCGCATGTCCGGGCGCGCGGCAGCGATGTGCGTTCCGGCGACCTCGCCCTGTCGGCGGGCACGGTGCTCGGCCCTCCGCAGATCGGTCTGCTCGCCGCGATCGGGCGGGGCAGCGTCCGGGTGCGCCCGCGGCCACGCGTGGTGGTGCTCTCCACCGGCAGTGAGCTGGTGCAGCCGGGGGAGGAGCTGAGCGAAGCCAAGATCTACGACTCCAACAGCTTCGCGCTCACCGCGGCGGCCAGGGACGCGGGAGCCATCGCCTACCGCGTCGGAGCGGTGACCGATGACCCGGACGAGTTGCGCGCCACCATCGAGGACCAGCTGGTCCGCGCTGATCTGATGGTCACCACGGGCGGGGTGAGTGTCGGAGCGTATGACGTCGTCAAGGAGGCGCTGTCGGCGTTCGGTGACGCGACGTACGGCCGGACCGCCGACACGGACGAGCAGTACGACGCAGAAGAGCACCGCAAGGAACATCAGCACACGGGAGTGAGCTTCCGTACGCTCGCCATGCAGCCCGGCAAGCCACAGGGCTTCGGGTCGATCGGCCCCGACCGCACCCCGCTGCTGGCGCTGCCGGGGAACCCGGTCTCGTCGTATGTGTCGTTCGAGCTGTTCGTACGCCCGGCCATTCGCGCCCTGATGGGCCTTGACGACATCCACCGCCCCCGGGTGCGCGCCGAGCTGCGCGCGGACAAGGCGCTGTCCTCACCCGCCGGCAAGCGCCAGTTCCTGCGAGGTGCCTACGATGCGGAGAAGGGCACCGTCACTCCGGTCGGCGGCAGCGGGTCCCATCTGGTCGCGGCCCTCGCTCAAGCCGACTCGCTCATCGTGGTCCCCGAGGCCGTCACCTCCGTCGAGCCGGGCACTGAGACGGAGGTGGTGCTGCTCGGCTGAGCGCCGCGCCGTGGCGGTACGGTGTCTCACCACACAGCGACCGGGAGCCACAGCAATGAGCGCGCAGCAAGGACTCACCCACATCGACGATGCGGGGGCAGCCCGTATGGTCGATGTCTCCGAGAAGGCCGTCACCGCGCGCACCGCACGCGCGAGCGGCAGGGTTCTCGTGTCGCCGCGCGTCGTGGAGCTGCTGCGCGGGGAGGGCGTGCCCAAGGGCGACGCCCTGGCCACCGCCCGCATCGCGGGCATCATGGGCGCCAAGCGCACCCCCGAGCTGATTCCGCTGTGCCATCCGCTGGCGCTCTCCGGCGTGAAGTTGGACCTTTCGGTGGCCGACGACGCCGTGGAGATCCGGGCGACCGTGAAGACGACGGACCGGACGGGTGTCGAGATGGAGGCCCTGACCGCCGTCTCGGTGGCGGCGCTGACCGTGGTGGACATGGTCAAGGCGGTGGACAAGGCGGCGGTCATCGCCGATGTCCGGGTCGAGGAGAAGACGGGTGGCAAGTCGGGCGACTGGTCGCGTCCGGAGGCCGCCGGGGAGGACGGGCAGTGAACCTCCGTACCCGCCCCAACCGGCGCGCCCTCGTCGTCACAGCGTCGAACCGCGCCTCAGCCGGGGTGTACGAGGACAAGGGCGGCCCGCTGCTCGCCGAGGGGCTCGCCGCGATGGGCTTCGAGGTCGACGGCCCGAAGGTGGTCCCCGACGGCGACCCGGTCGAGACCGCCCTGCGCGACGGTGTCGCAGCGGCGTACGACGTCATCCTCACCACCGGCGGCACGGGCGTCTCACCTACCGACCGCACCCCTGACGCCACCCGTCGGGTGCTCGACTACGAGATCCCCGGTATCCCGGAGGCGATCCGTGCCCAGGGGCTGGCCAAGGTCCCGACGGCGGCACTCTCCCGCGGCCTCGCGGGTGTCGCGGGTGGCCGGACCCTGATCGTCAATCTGCCGGGCTCGACAGGTGGTGTACGGGACGGGCTCGACGTCCTGGCCCGGATCCTGCCGCACGCCGTGGACCAGATCCACGGCGGTGACCACACGAGATCCTCGGGTCACTCCGGGAGCTCGCTCTGAACACCCGTACCTGGCCCGTGGTCCTGACGGACGGTGATGTCACCCTCCGCCCGATAAAGCTGCGCGACCAGCGGGCCTGGCGCGAGGTGAACCAGCGCAACCGGGACTGGCTGCGCCCCTGGGAGGCGACGATCCCGCCGCCGGTGCCAGGCGCGCCGATGGCGCAGCGCCCGACCTACCGGCAGATGGTCCGCCATCTGCGGGCCGAGGCCCAGTCCGGCCGGATGCTTCCCTTCGTGGTCGAGTACCAGGGACGGCTGGTCGGTCAGCTGACGGTGGCCGGGATCACCTGGGGCTCGATGTGCTCGGGCCATGTCGGCTACTGGGTGGACCGCGACGTCGCCGGCCGCGGAGTGATGCCGACGGCCGTGGCGCTCGCCGTCGACCACTGCTTCCGTGACATCGGGCTGCACCGTATCGAGGTCTGCATTCGGCCCGAGAACGTTCCGAGTCGAAGGGTCGTGGAGAAACTTGGATTCCGCGAAGAGGGACTGCGACCCCGCTATCTCCATATCGATGGTGCGTGGCGGGACCACCTGGTCTTCGCTCTGACGGCCGAGGAGGCGCCCGAGGGGCTGCTGCGCCGCTGGCACCAGGGGCGTACGAGCCGCCGCGAGAAATAAAAAACTTGTTCGAATTTATGCGCCACTCGATCGTCGGGCGATCTGAAGAATCACAAAAAAAGTCAGTGATATCAGCCAGATCGTGCGACACACCGGGCCAATTGGCCGATGCCGTCGCGCGAACCCCTCTACGGTGAGAGGCGTGAGCAGCAGCGGCCTCATCTACGCAGTCATCGTCGGGGCCTGGGCCGCCTACTTGGTGCCCATGTGGCTCCGCAGGCAGGACGAGCTCAACGAGGCACGTCCGACGGAACGCTTCAGCACCGCCATCCGGCTCCTGTCCGGGCGCGCGGGAATGGAGCGCCGATACGCCAAGGAGCTGCGCGAGCGCACCGCGGAGGAGGACGAGGCGACCACCGACGCCGAACCGGACGCCGGAACGGACCCACTGAGTTCCGTCGACGTCCGGTCCTTTGCCGCGCCCCCGGCCCGCACCGAAGCGCGCATCCGACCCCCGGCGAGCGCCCCGCGTCCCAGCGGGGCAGCCGCAGCGCGTGCCCGGCGCTCGAAGGCGCTCGCGCGCCGCCGGCGCACCACGGTGCTGCTCTTCCTCGCCTTCACGATCGGCGCGATCGTTGCGGCGGTCGGCGGGCTCGGCCTTCTCTGGGCACCGGCCGCCCCGGCGGTCCTGCTCACCGCCTACATCGCGCATCTGCGGGCGCAGGAGCGCCGCCGGTACGTCTACGTCATGGACCGGCGCCGTGCCGAGGCTGCCGCGCAGCGCCTGCGTGAGAAGGGTGCGGGCACCCGGCCGCCCACGGTCATGGAGGTGGACGAGCAGCCCGAGGAGCACCCCGTGCCGGAGCCCGCCCCCAGGATCTCCCCGCAGGAGGCGGGCCGCCGGGCCTTGGTCGAGCAGACCGACCACGCCGAATGGGTCGACCAGCAACGCGACCCGGGCCCCGCCCGCGGCGACAGCTGGGACCCGGTCCCGGTGCCGCTCCCCACGTACGTCACGGCCCCCGTCGCCCCACGCGCGGGCGGCGGTGTCGACATCACGGACCCGGACACCTGGAGCGCCTCCCGCTCCTCGACGGCCGAGCCGACCCCCTCACCCGCCCCGCCCCGCCAGCGCACCGCCCCGCCCCCACGCCGTACCCGCGACCACGGCCGCACCCCCCTGTTCGACCAGTACGCCGACGACGACCGCCCCCGCGCGGCCAACGAGTGACCTCCACCGAGGCGCCGTCGCTGTGGGAATCGCGCCTCAGGTGACGAGCGAGGAACGGATTACCGAGCACCCCGATCGGGATGCTAAGGTTTCACTCGTTGCAAGGGCCTGTGGCGCAGACTGGTAGCGCACCTCGTTCGCATCGAGGGGGTCAGGGGTTCAAATCCCCTCAGGTCCACAACAGGTCAGAGCCCCTGTCGGAGAAATCCGGCAGGGGCTCTTTCGTTCGGTACAGCAGCGAAGTACAGCAACTACTTCCGATCAAGGCGCTCCCGCCGCGCACGGCGCGGCTGCGCGCGGCCCGTCGGCCGGGCCGCCGCTCCTGTCTTCGCCCCACGGCCACCCGACCGCCGGCCGCACGCCGAAACGGCGAAGGGTTGACGGTGGAGGAGGCCCGCTGTGGCTGGGGCGATCGGTTCCACGGCTTTAGGCAGCCACCATGGGGCGAGCCTCGAAGATCACGGCCCCGATCGGGCAATTGCGGGCAGGCGGGGAGCCAGCCCGATTCGCCGCCAGCGTAAGGGGCCATGATCTCTCGCCCCATGGCAGCTCCAGCCCAAAGCCGCTCCACCGACCTCAGTCGAGCACCGTTGGCGTGGTCAGTGGTTACGCGGCGCGTACATGTTCACGGCCATGCCTGCGAGGCACACCAGGACGCCGATGATGTCGTAGCGGTCGGGGCGGTAGCCGTCGGCGACCTGCCCCAGGCGATCGAACCGGCGACGAAGATGCCTCCGTAGGCCGCGAGGCTAAGTCGGACTGCCGCAGCGCGTCAGCAGGCCGCGGTTGCGCCGATGGGTTGACGCTCTCGGGCATGCCCTCAAGTCGCTGCCACCCCAAACCGAGAATGCCAAAAGTACCGCACTGATTTACGGTGCCTCACTCGAATCGGTTTGCAAGGAGCACCCATGAGCCCCGAGCACAGAACGAGGTCGGCTCTCGGTCCTCTCCCAGGGAAGAGAGCGTGGTGTGTTGGCGGCACCACGGCATTGCTGACTCTCGTGCAACTGGGGATGGCAGGTCCCGTAGGGGCAGCGGCCCAGGGCTTCGAACCGTCGCCTCGTCACGGCGCTGCAGTCCTGCCGGCCGGAGGAGGATGTGCGGCCCGACCCGGCAAGCCTCATGAGTGGCTGGAAGCCCTCACCCACGGCGACAAGTGCCGCAAGGGCATCACGGGTCCGACCGGTCCCGCAGGGCCGACGGGCGCCACGGGTCCCACAGGTGCCACCGGCGCTCCTGGCCTCACAGGACTGGAGATTGTTTCTGTGCCCTTCTCATGCGAACCGCAGCAGCTCTGTGGAGAGGACGCATCCTGTCCCCCGGGGAAGGTTCTCACCGGCGGCGGTCTCTTCACTGAGCAGTGGGCCGGTGCTGCCCCCTACGTCGTGTCAAACGGGCCGGTGACAAGCACCCGATGGTTCGCGCAGGTCCAGAACCAATCTCCGCTGGATTCGTTCCCGTCCGACCATTTCGTCCGGGCGATCTGTGCGGACGTGGACGGCTGAGGCGAGGGCCCGGCACCCAGGAGCCCCTGGTTCGCCATGTCGGATTGCGACTGCAGTCACTACAGGTGATCGCCGCGGGGTGCCAGCCAGCGGTGATCTCCACCGAGGCAGTCTGGGTGCGTTCGCTGTCGGGGCGGGTCAGGACCGGGATCGGGGTCGCATCCACGCCCACGCCTCCGCGCCAGCCGCGCAAGTAGCCGCGGTCCCGGGCAAGGCGGACGGGGGTGAGGACCAACTGGTCGGCCAGGTGCTGGAGTCGATCGGCGGCCTGCCGTCCGGACGGGGCGTCCCAGGCGTCCGCGTAGGCGTCGGCGTCAGGCTGGGGAAGTCGGGAGCGTCGGTCGCAGCGGGCCGGGTCCAGCACGGTGGACCTCCCCGAACCGCCGGCATGTCGGCGCCCGCCGAGAAGTGCGTCCACCGGCACCGCGGCTGTTTGCGACCCATGCCGGCACGGCAAGAGGAACCCCAGGAGAAGGCGGAGCCGACTGCGTTGTCGCCGTGGCCTACGGGGCACCGGTTCGCTGAACGCACCCGCGCCGAACACGCAACCATCCACGCTCTCCTCGCCGCCGGTCACAGCAAGCGGTCCGTCGCCCGGCAGCTCGGCATGACGCTCAACACGATCTTGCGCTCCTCCCGCGCCGCCATCGGGCCGATGAAGCGGTACCCGGACCGGCTGCGGGTAGAGACACGCGAGGAGTTCGAGGCGCGTCTGAAGCGGGAGACCGCGAAGGAGCTGCACAGGCGTCCCGTGGCCGCATGATTCCCCCGCAGAAAACACGAGAGCCCCCGTCCTCCTGGTCGCGGAGGCGGGGGCGCTGCGGTGTGCGAGGGCTGGCAGCGTCAGGTCTGGCACTGCGAGGTCGCCGCGCTGGACCAGTTCGACCAGGCGCCCCCCGCCGGCCTCACGTGGACGCGGATCGTGATTTTGACCGGGCCACAGATGCGGGTGGAAGTGGCGATGGCGATCGGGCCGACCGTGGAACGCCGCTGCACGATGGTCCGGCCGCTGCCCATTTTCATCCAGTCGTCGCCGTCCCCCTGCACGTGGAGGTACGCCTCGTACTCGACCCATGAGGCGTGGGAGCGGGAGTTGGTGATGAGGGCGTGGGCGGTGATGTCGCGCCAGAAGACCTTCCCGTCCTTCCAGCGTTCGGCGGAAATACAGCCCCGGGCGCCGATGTTCTGCGTTGAGACCCCGCCGCCGCAGGCGACGGCAGCGGCGTGGGCCTGGGCGGGGAGGGCGAGCGCGGTCACGGCGGCCGCCGCGACGAGGGCTCCCGTACGTTTCACGGTCCGGGCAGTTTTCGTCATGGGGGAACCGTATCCGCTCGTTCAGTCGCCCGCCCCGGTATCCGGCACAGTCACGGTCTGGTCCTGGACGTCTTCGGCCACGGTGGCACCGCCCAGGCCGAGACCGAGCAGGTTAGCGGCGACGAGCAGTAACGCGCCGGCCGCTTCTGTGCACCCCGACAAGGTGGGGCTGGAGCCGAACCGGATCGCCCCCGCGCCGCGAGAGAAGCCCGTTCCAGCGGGGAATCACGGCGAACAGTGGGCGATCTCGGCGGCTGGGCACACCGACGGGCCCTGACTGAATTGGCTGGTCAGGGAACGTTCACGTGCGGTGCGTGTGGGATATCCCCAGTGACGTCGCCGTCAGGCTCACCGGGCAGGCCAAGGACTGGACCACAGCGGAGAAGATCTGCACCCGGCTGCTCGACCAGGCCAGCGACCAGCGCCGCCCCAAGTCCCAGGTCACCATGCCGTTCTCCTCGACCGCTGGCTCGGCGTCGCCGAGCTCGACGTCGAGACGTCGTACGAGCGGGCCGAGGGCATCGTCCGGAACTACGTCAAGCCGACATTCGGCGACCTCAAGGCGGCAAGCTCACTGCCGAGGTGCTCGAGCCGGCTCCGGCAGTGTCGGTCTCGGGCCGCTACGGGGCCTCGTCCACGAAGGACTTGGCGCGCTTCGCGTACTTCCGGCGGGCTTTGCGTTGCGCCGGAACCGTCCAAGGGATGACCTGGGAGCCCGAGGCTGAGCGAGAGGCAGATCACAAAGCAGCAGTCGGAGTTGGAGAACGCGGACCGCGTGTCCGCGACCGGGCAGCCGGGCGACGGCCTTCCCTCTTGCCCCCGCCGAGGGGGACTGAGCGCTCGCCTGGAGCGACAACGGGCCGGACGGCGCGGAAGAGGTATGCCGCAGGCCGGTGCGGACGGCGCAGGTAGAGTCGGTGCCCTCGGCTGATCGAACGGTCAGCGTGTCGTCAGCCTGGGGGGAACCCGCGCATGTCCCTGTCGAAGTTCGAGCCTAGCCGCAGAACGGCCCTGGCCACGCTGGCCGCAGTGGCGGCCGGAGGGGCGCTGCCCCTCGCGGCGGCGCCGAAGGCCACCGCGGCGCCAGCCGCGCCCACCCCCGCGCTCATACCGCAGGCCGCCCCTACGGGCAGCCCCGCACCAATGCCCGACCCCCGGCTCCCGATGGGGCTCGACTCCACCGACGCCTGGCACTTCACCCCCCACCGCGCCGGTCCGCTGACCACCCGCGCCATCCCCGGCGGCTTGGAGGTAGTGGACACCAGGGGTGTGCTCGCCACCCTCACCACCGGGGCGCGCACGGTGACCGTGCGCGGCCCGAAGCGCTGGTTCACCGAGCAGAAGAAGCAGGTCGAGGACGCCTTCGACCGGACCCCGCCGAACGGCGGCTGGGGCACGTCGCCCGGTGGCGGGACCTGGTCCACCACCTCGGACGACACCGTCGCCGCGGACTACTTCCTCAAGGACGGCCGAGCCGTCATCAAGCTCACCAAGCCCGGCGAGAGCCGCCACGCCACTCTCCCGGACAAGAACATCGGTGATGTCCACGCCGCCGCCCGCTTCTCCTTCGACAAGGTCCCCACCGGCGGCGCCGTCTCGCTCGCCCTCACCTTCTCCCTCTCCTCCCTCACCAACCACTACCGCGCCCGCCTCATCGTCACCCCCGCAGGAGAGGTCCAGCTCGTCCTCGAGAAGGCCCTGGCCGACACCGTGACCGTGCTCAGCGCACCGGTCACCGTCGGCACCGGCTTCGCCGCGTACGACCACTGGTGGGTCCGCGTCGAGAAAGCCGGCCCGTTGCTGCGCGCCCGCGCCTGGCGGCACACCACGAAGGGCGTGGACGACGAGCCCACGGACACATGGCACCACAGCGTGTACGACCCCGAGGCGGACCCGGACAAGGTGCACGGCGCCGGAACCGTCGGCGTCCGGGCGCACGCCGCCAGCAGCGCGACGGCGGGCATCGAGGCGCGGACGTACGACTTCCGGATCGATTCGGCGACCTGGGTGGACCCGCCCGTCATCACCCACGACACCTGGGTCCGCGTACTCCCGGACCCCTTCGACGGCACCTGGACGCCCGCCCTGGAACAGCGGATCAGCGCCTGGGCCGGTGACACCTCACCCGACGCCCTCGCCTACGCCTCCATGTACCGGCCCTTCGCCCCTGCCCTGACCGACCCGGCCCGGCAGGGCGCGCAGGTACTCGGTGAGGCCGGGTACAGCAAGCCGGCGGCAACCGGGCTGTGCTACACAGGCGCCGACTTCCACGAGTACATGGGCATCGGCTGGACCTTCCCAGGCTCCGCCGAACCGGTCGCGCCGGAGGACCACTTCAAGGGCCAACTGGACTGCTCCGGCTTCGTACGGATGGTCTACGGCTACCACCTGGGCATCCCACTGGCCCTCTACGCGAAACTCGACGGCACCAATCTCCCCCGTGAGTCCAAGGACCTCGCGGCCAAGGGCCCCGGTGTGAAGATCGCCGACGGGGGGGTGGGCCAGGTCCCTTCGCTGGACGGGCTGCGCATCGGCGACACGGTCTTCTTCGACACCGACGAGGCCTCGGACGAGGGCGGCCACATCGGCATCCACATGGGCACCGACCAACACGGCAAGCTCCGCTTCGTCTCCAGCCGCAAAACCCCGAACGGCCCGACCATCGCGGACGTCGGCGGCAAGTCCATCCTCGACGGCACCCGGAAGACGGCCGAGTCCAACGGCGACCTGTACACGAACACCCTCCGCGTGATCCGCCGCTTCTGACCCACGACAGCCGGCGGCCCGGACGGAAGTCCGCGGCCTCCGGCGTTGTCGGGGGGACAGCACCGAGGTAGTGAATGGTCGCGGCGATCTTGATGAGGCAGCCACAGACGAACGCGAGACGGGCGAGGCGTGGCGGAGCTGGGACCGAGGCACTGCCAGGGGGCTGGCCGGTCGTGCTGCGGAGGGCGTACCCGGCGCCGGGAACTTTCGGGTGGGCCCGGGCTCTGCTGGCGGCCGCGTCGGACGTCCCCCTGCGCGGTGCCGCCGGCTTGGCGGGCACCGCTGCCGATCTCTCCTTCGTCGGCACGGCACCCGCTGTGGCCGGCGAGGTGGAGGACGCCGTCCTCGAACCGCTCCGTGCCTATATCCGCGGACATGCCACCGGCGACACTCGCCACTTCCGTGACGCGTTCCTGCCGACCGCTCATGTCGAGGGAGTCCGGGAGGGTGCGTTCGTCTCGTGGTCCTTGGACGAATACTGCGCTTCCCTGTCTTCCTGGGCCGGCCGGCACCGGATGAAGCGACCCGCACGCGCCGCATCGACGCTATCGACGTGCATGACACCGTCGCGACCGCGACCATGACTCTCTGGCATGGCGCGCGGACACCTTCACCGACATCTTCTTGCTGGTCAGGGTCGACGGCGGCTGGCGCATCGCCAAGCAGGCTTATCATCGGCAAATCGCTTGAGGTGGTGAGTGGGCTTCTGGGGTCCGGTATCGGTATTCTCGCCGGGGTCCAGGAGGTGGCGAGTTCTGGACAAGGCCTTGGCGAGTGCAAAGTGCGGCCGACTAATCTGTCGTCATGACCACTGACGTACGCGCTCCCAGTCCCGAGTACCTCGCGTTCTGGAAGGAGCCGCATTGGTGCACGTTGACGACACTGCGACCGGACGGAAGCCCTCATGTCGTTCCGGTCGGGGTGACCTACGACCCCGCGGCCGGCGTCGCGAGGATCATCACGCGCAAGGCGAGTAGGAAGTTCGCCCATGTCCTGGCCGCCGGGGCACGGCCCGCGCGGGTCGCGGTCTGCCAAGTGGACCGCGGGCGCTGGGCCACGCTGGAAGGCGTCGCGTGTATCCGCACCGAGCCGGAAGCCGTCGCCGATGCCGTGGCACGGTATGCCGAGAGATACGGCACCACACCGGGACCCGACCCCGACCGCACACTTGTCGAGATCGCGTTGGACCGTGCCATAGGCAGCGTTTGAGGCGAGGCGCGACCGGGGCGGGGGTGACGGCGAAGAGTGCCTCAGCGGGCGTGCGATACCGATCCGCCGGGGCGGGCCCGGGCGCTGATGGCGCCACGTCGCGGTCCGTGGAGTCAGGGAGTCACATCGCGCGGTGGTTTGCCGTCCAGGTAGTCGATGACGTTCTGGAGCGCTGCCAGGGCGATACGCACCAGGGTCTCCCGGGTGGCACCGCCGACGTGAGGCGACAGCACCACGTTCGGGGCCTTCAGCAGGCGCAGGGCTGCTGTGGGGGGTTCGGGGTCGAAGACGTCGATGCCCGCGCCTGCGAGACCACCGGCTGACAGGGCGTCGGCGAGGGCGTCCTGGTCGACGAGGGCGCCGCGGGCGGTGTTGATGAGGAAGGCGGTGGGCTTGAGGAAACTGAGGCGGTCGGCGTTGATCAGGTGCCGAGTCTCGTCCTTCAACGGTGCATGGAGACTGATGTAGTCAGAGCTGCGCAGCAGTTCGTCCAGGGGGACGTGCCGGGCGTTGCCGAGGAGGGTCTCGGTCTCCGGAGAGACCCTGCGCGGACCGGTGTAGAGGATGGTCATGTCGAACGCGAGCGCGCGGCGGGCGACTTCCTGGCCGATATGGCCCAGGCCGACGATGCCGAGGATCTTGCCGGACAGTTCGGTGATCGACTGCTGGAGCCGCGGCAGGGCCCAGTCGGCGTCCGCAAGGGCGGTGTGGGCCGGCACCAGCTGTTTGGCGAGGGCGAGCATCAGGGCGAAGACCTGCTCGGCGACGTTCTGCTTCTCCGCACCGCTGGAGCCGATATTGCAGACGGGGATGGCACGGGCTCGTGCGGCGTCCTTGTCGACGTAGTCGTAGCCGTGGCTTGCGCACTGCACCAGCTCAAGTGAGGGCGCGGCGGCGATGTGGTCCGCGGTGACCGGTGCGAGGCCGGTGATGATGACCTGCGCCTCGCGCAGGGCGGCGGGGTCCTCGTCCGTGGCTTCCACGACGTTCACATCGGCCCCTGGGACGAGCCCGGCGAGCGCGGTGCCCGCGGCGCGGCCGCCCATGTGAGGGGGGACCACGGCGAGGATGTTCTTCCCGGTCGTGGAGGAGGCGGGAGTGGGGGCGGTCATGCGGATTCCTCCACGAGATCGACGGATACGAGGTCTTCAGGGGTGAGCGAGGTGGGGCTGGAATGACCGGACAGGGCGAGTGTGAGGTCGAACTCGGCGAGCAGGCAGCGGATGACGTGGTCCACACCCGCCTGTCCGTCGAGCCCGAGGCCGTACGCGTACGGGCGGCCCACCAGCACCCCGCGGGCGCCGAGTGCGATGGCCTTGAAGATGTCGTCACCCGTGCGGATACCGCTGTCGAAGAGCACGGTGAGCCGGTCGCCGACCGCCGAGGCCACGCGTGGCAGCGCATCCGCGGCGGCCACCGATCCGGCGACCTGCCGACCGCCGTGGTTGGAGACCACCACACCGTCCATGCCCGCGTCCGCCGCGAGCCTGGCGTCGTCCGGATGCAGGATCCCCTTCAGGACGATCGGCCCGTCCCAGTGCTCCCGAAGGAAGTCGAGGTCCGGCCAGGTTTTGGCCGGGTCGGCGAACATGCCTACGAAGTGCATCACGGCCGCGTTCGGGTCCTCGTGCACGGGCTTCGCGAGGCCCGCCTGGAAGGCCGGGTCGCTGAAGTAGTTGGCGGTGCCCACCCCATGCAGGAACGGCAGATACGCCTGGTCGAGATCGCGCGGACGCCAGGCCAGCAGCGGGGTGTCCAGGGTGACGAACAGTGCCGTGAACCCGGCTGCCTTGGCCCGCGCCAGGAAACTGGCGGTCACCTCGCGATCCTTGGCCCAGTAGAGCTGGAACCACCGCTCGCCGTCCCCCATGGCCTCGGCGACCCGCTCCATGGGTGTACTCGACGCCGACGACAGGATGTACGGCACCCCGCGCGCCGCCGCGGCGCGGGCCGCGGCGCACTCGGCATCCGGGTGCATGATCGACAACACCCCCACGGGCGCCAGTGCCAGTGGAGCCGGGATCTCCCGCCCCAGCAGCTCCACCGAAAGATCGCGCTCGTGCACGTCCCTCAGCATCCGCGGCACGATGCGCCGCCGGTCCAGGGCAGCACGGTTGGCCCGGGCGGTGCTGCCGTTGCCCGCGCTGCCCGCCACATAGCCGAAGGGGCCGGGGCCGAGGCGGTGTTCGGCCAGTTCCTCCAGCCTGCTCAGATCGGTGGGCAACCGGGGCACGGCCCCCGTCATGCCGTTGAGATAGATCTCGTACTGGAAGTCCGCCCAGTGCGTGGCCATACGTACGGTCTCCCTCTCGTCGTTGAGAGCCGTTGGGGGTGGTGGGGGTGGGTTGCGCTGTTCGTGCCGATCCTGGCGACAGTGACAACAAGCGTCCAGACGCGGCCATGGTGGTGCGCACATCGAGCCGCTGCGATTATCACCAGGTGATAAGTGAGCGGGAACGGGTCGCGGCGGAGCTGGTCGCCGATCCGCGGGCGGTCGAGCGGATGGTGCAGCGGATCGTCGACGCTGTGCATCGGCAGGTCCCTGCGTACGCCGCGCTCGACGGCAGCAGACTCCCTGAGGTACGCGCCATCGCCGCTTGGGCGCTTGAGCGGCTGCTTCGGCTGTGGGCCGACGACGGTGAGCTCGAGCCCGCGGATCTGCGGCGGTTCCGCGGGATCGCGGCGGCGCGCGCCGCCGACGGCCGTCCGGTGCAGGCCGTGCTGCGCGCCTACCGTGTGGCGGCGGCGGTGATCGTGGACGAGATCGCAGCCCACGCGCCCCGGCTCGCGGCACACGACGCCTTCGCGCTCACCCGGCAACTGCTGGCCGCGCTCGACACACTGGCCGAGGTGGTGGCCACGGCGTACGCGACGGTCAGCGAGCATCTGGCGGGCGACCGCGACCAGGCTCTGAGGCTGCTGCTCGACGATCTGATCGCGGGGCGGCACGCCTCGGTCGGGGCGCTCACCGACCGGGCGGCCCGGCTCGGTGTCCAGCTGCCGGACCCGTACTGCCTGCTGGTGGCCGAGCCGGTTGAGGGCCGGCCGGTCGAACCGACGGGGTCGGCCGGGCAGACGGGGCCGGGCGGTTCGGTCGTGCGGGAAGGCGGGCCGTACCTCACCCAGGAAGCGGCCGGCGGGTTGCTCGCGGCGCTCACCACACCGCGATCCGGTGGCAGTACACCGCTTGCGACGACCCGAGGGTCGCGCGCCGTACTGCTGCTGCCCGCCTCCGCCGTCGGCGGCGCCCCCGAGGCCCTGCGTGAACGAGGCTGGCGCGGTTGCGCCGTCGGGGGCGAGAGCCTGGACCGGATCGCCGTCGCCTACCGCCTCGCCGCGGACGCCCTGGACGCCGCGCCCGCGCACGCACACCACCCGGACCGGGTCCTGACGGAGGCGGACGCGCATGTCCTCGCTCTGCTGGCCGGGCACCCCGCTACGGCTCCCGACCGGATCGGCCGTCTGGTCCTCGGCCCGCTCACCCACCCCGGCCAGCGGCATCTGCTGGTGGCCTTGACCGCGTATGTCGACGCCGGCTCGGCCACCGCTGCGGCCCGGGCCCTGCATCTGCACCCGCAGTCCCTGCGCTACCGGCTCCGCCGTATTCGCGAGCTCACCGGTCGTGACCCGCGCGACCCCTGGCAGCGGCTCACGCTCGATATCGCCCGCACGGTGATGCCGGGTGCGGGTTCGGGCACGGGCGCCGGTGCCTGACACCCGACGAAAGGCGAGGCCGGCGGGAAGGGGGTCCCACCGGCCTGCCGTGCCTGTCAGGTGCTCAAGTGCTCAAGTGCTCAAGTGCTCAGGTTCTCAGGACACCTGCGCCTTGTCGTACAGCGTCTTCGCGTCATTGCCGAAGTACGGACCGAACATGCGGTTCGGGATGAAGACATAGCCGAAGCTGTTCACCGACGCCTGGAGACCGGTGCCGGCCGACTCGTTGAAGCCGGCGAACCAGGGGCCGCCGCTGGAGCCGCCGGTCATGTTGCACGCGACTCCGTGGTCCTGGGTGAACAGCCAGTCCTTGGAGCTGTTGCCGCTGCAGTAGATGAGCTTCGACCCGTCGTACGGGGACGCGGCCGGGAAGCCGAAGGCGTACATCCTCTGGTTGTAGCCACCGTTGAACTGGAGGCCCTGTGCCCCGGTGACCGCGGTGAGCTTCTGGCCGTTCAGCGGGGCGAGGACAGCGGCGCCGATGTCGTAGTTGATGTCCTCCGTGGCCTCCCACTGCGGTGTGGTCAGTGTCTTGGAGGCGGTCCACTGGCCGTAGGGCGCCTGGCCGTTGGCGTAGGCGGGCACGAAGATCCAGTTGGTGTGCCAGCTGCCCTGGTATTTGACGCAGTGCCCGGCCGTCATGACCGTGCTGGCGTTCTGGCTGGTCACGGCGTTGGCGGAGCAGGACGCCGTACGGCCCTGGAAGGTGAAGAACACCCGCCCCGAGGTCTTCACCACGGCGCCGCCACCGGTCCAGGCACCGCCCGTGTGCGGGAAGGCGGTGGGAGCGGCCGAGTCGGCGGAGGCCGAGGACGCTGTGGCGGCCGTCGGGGCGACGGTCGTTGTCGTACCGCCAGGTTTCGGCGTCTTGAGCTTCTTAGCCTGGCTCGGCGTGAGCAGAAGGTCGAGCGGGGTGGCGCCGCGCATGCGGTCGGCGGTCCAGAAGGTGCGGGCCTGCTGCTGTTCGGCGGCTGATGCGCCCCGGGTCGGCACGGGGGCCGGGGCCTGGGCGGCTGCGTTGGCGGAGGCGGCGGTGGTCAGGCCGCCGGTGAGCAGAGCTCCGGCGGCTAACAGAATCCCTGCGGCTGTGCGATGGCGTCTCACGCATGTCTCCTTCTGCCGGGGCAGGTGGGGGATGAGAACGGTGCGGAATGCCGTGCGTGAGGCAGAGTGCCACGGAGGCACTGGTTCTGTCAGGAGCGCGTCAGGTTCTTGGTGCGTGAGCGATGCACGTAAAGAGCGCCTTCAAGCGCGTGTTTCATCCGAGCGGCTTCGCGAAACAGCGACTGAGGTCGGTGTGGCGGTAGTGGCCGAATTTCGCGCATGCCTCGTATCCGCTCGACGTGTAGAGCGCGATCGCCTCCGGCTGCTCCGTGCCGGTCTCCAGCACCATCCGAGTGCGTCCCGCCGCCCGAGCGTCGGCCTCCAGCAGCGCCAGGATCCGCCGGGCGAGACCGAGGCCGCGGGCCGCCGGCACCACGTACATGCGCTTGATCTCGGCGTCGCCGTCCGAGTAACCCTCGTCGTTCTCGTCCTGGCTTCGCCAGCCACCTGTGGCCACCGGCCGCTCCTGCTCGTCATAAGCGAGCAGATAGAGCCCGCGCGGCGGGACGAACATCCCGGCGGCGAGCGGGGTGGCATCCCCCTCGTCTCCGCCGTACCGCGTGACGTACTCGAGCTGAACCTCGTCGTTGAGCTTGACCGCGTCGGGATGATCGAAGACGGTCGGCCGGAATTCCATGCGACTGATCGTACATTTTTGTACGAGGTGTCTCGGCTACAGTGCCGGGATGCTCACAGTGACCTCCGTAAACGTGAACGGTCTGCGCGCCGCCGCCAAGAAAGGCTTCGCCGAGTGGCTCGCGGGTACATCCGCCGACGTCATCTGCCTCCAGGAGGTACGCGCCGAAGCGCACCAGCTCCCCGACGAGGTGCGTGAGCCCGAGGGCTGGCATGTGACCCATGTGCCCTCCACCGCCAAGGGCCGCGCCGGTGTCGCCGTCTACTCCCGGCGCGAGCCGGACGCCGTACGCGCCGGATTCGGCAGCGAGGAGTTCGACGGCACCGGAAGGTATGTGGAGGTCGACCTCCCCGGTGTCACGGTGGCCAGCCTCTATCTCCCCTCGGGCGAGGTGGGCACCGGGCGGCAGGACGAGAAGTACCGCTTCATGGCCGAATTCCTCCCTTATATGAAGGCCCTGAAGGAGCGGTCCGCGGCGGACGGCCGTGACGCCCTGGTCTGCGGCGACTGGAACATCGCCCACCAGGAGGCCGACCTCAAGAACTGGAAGGGCAACAAGAAGAACTCCGGCTTCCTCCCCGAGGAGCGCGACTGGCTCAGCCGCGTCTACGGTGACGGCCCCGACGGCGCCGGCTACGTGGACGTCGTCCGCGCGATGCACCCCGACCAGGAGGGTCCGTACTCCTGGTGGTCCTACCGGGGCCGCGCGTTCGACAACGACACCGGCTGGCGTATCGACCTGCTTGTGGGCACGCCCCGTCTGGCCGAGAAGTGCGTCAAGGCGTATGTGGAGCGGGCGGCGAGTCATGGAGAGCGCTGGAGCGACCACGCGCCGGTGACAGCGGTCTTCGAGGTGTAGCGGTCCATGCCGTGAGCCCGGAACCCGGCCCGGAGCGGGCCGGTTCCCGGCAGGGGGCGGAGCGTGCGCTGGACGCGCCGGTTCCGTGGCACGTCGGCTTACGGGTCGGTGCCCGCTGTGTCCGTCGCGTACGCCTCAGTCGCCTTCGTCAGGTGGTTCGGGAGCCGGTTCGCCCTGCGATCCGCCGGCGGCAGGCTCCTCGCGCAGTCGCCGGTCCAGCGCCATCGACAGCTCCGCGTCCACGACGCTCTTGGCCAGCGGGCGCAGCCGGGCGATGTCACCGCCGGTGGCATGGGTGCGCAGCAGGTCAGTGAACAGCGCCGCCAGGGCCTCCGCGTGGATGCGCACCTCACGGCCGGCCGCGAGTACCGCGGCCAGCGGGACACCCTCCTTCACCAGGGCCGATGAGACGTCGAGCAGCCGGCGGCTGATGTGGACGATCTCCTCGCCGTCGGTGGCCAGATAGCCGAGGTCGAGCGCGGCTGCGAGGTTCTCCGGGGTGACCTCGCCGTCCTCGAAGTAGTCGGCGAGGGCTTCCGGGGTGAGTCGAACCGGGGTCTCCTCGGTGGGTTCGCCGAGGCCCAGCATCTCGCCCACGTCCCGGCCGCTGTCGAAGGCCGCGGCGAGATCGGCGATACCGCTCAGTGTGTGCCCACGCTCCAGCAGCGCCGCGATGGTGCGCAGCCGGGCGAGGTGCTGGGTGTCGTACCAGGCGATACGGCCCTCTCTGCGCGGCGGCGGTATCAGTCCGCGCTCGCGGTAGAAACGCAGGGTGCGCACGGTGATGCCGGCCTCCTTGGCCAGCTCCGCCATGCGGTATTCGCGGGTCATCCGCGGCTCTCGCTATCCTCGCGCTGCTCGTCCGTCACGTCGCCAAGCGTATGTTGTACCGCCGGTAACTTGTTCGGTCCGCCCCCTACCGCTGGGTATGCGGAGGCTCTACTCTCCCCACCATGCCAGTGATTGCTGGCGGATTCGATGGGGTTCGAGAATGTCTTTCGACGAATGTCCGCGGTACGGCGGGACGGGAGGGGCGGCGGCATGAGCGAACAGCAGCACGAGCACGTACGCGTGGCGGTGATCGGATCCGGATTCGGCGGCCTCGGTGCGGCGGTCCGGCTGCGCCGGGAAGGTATCACCGACTTCGTGGTCCTGGAACGGGCCGACTCCATCGGCGGCACCTGGCGTGACAACAGCTACCCCGGCTGCGCCTGCGACGTGCCCTCCCACCTCTACTCGTTCTCCTTCGCCCCCAACCCCGACTGGCCGCGCGCCTTCTCCGGCCAGGAGCACATCCGCGCGTATCTGGAGCATGTCGCCGACACCTTCCGGCTCCGCCCGCACATCCGGTTCCGCCACGAGGTGACGATGATGCGCTGGGACGGCGACGCCCTGCGCTGGGAGATCGAGACCACCGCGGGCACGCTGACCGCCGATGTGGTGGTGTCGGCCACCGGGCCGCTGTCCGACCCCAAGATGCCCGAGATCCCCGGGCTCGCCGGGTTCCCCGGCAGGGTCTTCCACTCCGCCCGCTGGGACCACGACTACGACCTGCGCGGAAAGCGTGTCGCCATGGTCGGCACCGGGGCGTCCGCGATCCAGATCGTCCCGGCGATCCAGCCGCAGGTCGAGCACCTCACGCTGTTCCAGCGCACCCCGCCATGGGTGATGCGCCGGATGGACCGGCGGATCACCACGGTCGAGCGGCTGCTGCACCGCCGACTGCCGGCCACCCAGGCGGTACGCCGCGGACTGCTCTGGGGCATCAGGGAGTTGCAGGTCAGCGCCTTCACCAAGCGGCCCAACCAGCTCGGTCTGATCGAGTCGCTCGCCAAGGCCAATATGGCGGCGGTCGTCAAGGACCCGGAGCTGCGGGCCAAGCTGACCCCCTCCTACCGCATCGGATGCAAGCGGATCCTGCTGTCCAGCGACTACTACCCGGCGCTCACCAGACCCAATGTGGACGTCGTGGCCTCGGGACTGGCGGAGGTGCGCGGCAGCACCGCCGTCGCCGCCGACGGCACCGAGGCCGAGGTCGACGCGATCATCTTCGGCACCGGATTCCATGTCACCGACATGCCGATCGCCGAACGGGTCGTAGGCGCCGACGGCATCACGCTCGCCGACGCGTGGAAGGGCGGGATGCAGTCGCTGCGCGGAGCGACGGCGGCGGGCTTCCCCAACTGGATGACGATCATCGGACCCAACACCGGTCTGGGGAACAGCTCAATGATCCTGATGATCGAGTCCCAGCTGAACTACATGGCCGACTATCTGCGCCAGTTGAACGTCCTCGGGGGCCGTGTCGCGCTCGCCGCCCGCCCCTCGGCGGTCGGCGCCTGGAACCGGCACGTACAGGCACGGATGCGGCGGACGGTGTGGAACACCGGTGGCTGCACCAGCTGGTACCTCGACGCGAGCGGCCGCAACACCACCATCTGGCCGGGCACGACGGGGGAGTTCCGGCGTGAGACCCGGGAGGTGGACCTCGCGGAGTACGAGGTGATCCGCCCTCCGCGTACGCCGCGCGAACCTGCCGGAACCAGCTGCGCGACGACCTCCGCGGCCGGGGCCGCCGCCGCGGCGCACGATGACCTGACCGCGGGGGAGGCGCAGTGAGCCGTCTGACGAAGCGTATGGGCCCGGCCGTGGCCCCGCCCGTCGCCGTCCGTGAGCTGACCGCGGTCTCCGCCGACGGCTCGCGCATCCATGTGGAGCTCCATGGACCCGAGGAGGCACCAGCCGTGGTCCTCGCCCACGGCTGGACCTGCTCCACCCATTTCTGGGCGGCCCAGATACGGGACCTCGCAGCCGACTTCCGCGTGATCGCCTACGACCAGCGCGGCCACGGTCGCAGCCCGGCCGCCGCCCGCGGCCGCTACACCACCGACGCGCTCGCGGACGACCTGGAGGCGGTGCTCGCCGCCGCGCTCGAACCGGGCACCAAGGCGGTGCTCGCCGGGCACTCCATGGGCGGGATGACGATCATGGCGGCGGCCGGGCGGCCCCGCTTCACCGAGCACGCGGCGGCGGCCCTGCTGTGCAGTACGGGCAGCTCACGGCTGGTGCACGAGGCGCTGGTGGTGCCGATGCGCCCGGGCCGGATACGCACCCGGCTGACCGCCGCGATCCTCGGCTCGTCCGCGCCGCTGGGTCCCGTCACCCCGGTCTCCAAGCGGATCCTGCGGTACGCGACCATGGGCCCTGCCACCGCTCCCGAGCGGGTCGCCGAATGCGCCCGTATCGTGCACGCCTGCCCCCGGGAGACCCGGGTGGCCTGGGCCGCTGGGGTGCTGGGTGACGTCGATCTCGGCGCCGGTGTCAGGCGGTTGAACATCCCGGCCGCCGTGCTCGTCGGCACCACCGACCGGCTCACGCCTGTCGTCCACGCCCGGGCGATCGCCGACGCGCTACCGCAGTGTGTGGACGTGACCGAACTCCCGGGTATGGGCCATATGACGCCGGTGGAGGCCCCGGAGGCGGTGACCGGCCTGATCAGGTCACTCGCGGACGTCTACCTGGACGGACACGCGGACGTATCCCAGAAGACAGAGGAGCAGGCGGTATGAGCAGGGTCGCTCTCGAAGGGCAGGTCGCCGTCGTCACCGGAGCGGCGCGCGGAGTCGGCGAGTTGCTCGCCCGCAAACTTTCGGCGCGCGGCGCCAAGGTCGCGCTGGTCGGCCTTGAGCCGGACGGGCTGAAGAACGTCGCCGAGCGGCTGCACACCGACGCGCACTGCTGGCACGCCGATGTCACCGACGAGGTGGCGATGGCCCAGGTCGCCCGGGAGGTCAAGGAGCGGTTCGGGAAGGTCGACATCGTCGTCGCCAACGCGGGCGTGGCGTCGGGCGGACCGTTCGCCGAATCCGATCCCGCCGCGTGGCGCCGGGTCGTCGAGGTCAACCTGATCGGCAGCGCGGTGACCTGCCGTGCCTTCCTGCCGGTGCTGCTGGAAAGCCGCGGCTACTTCCTCCAGATCGCCTCCCTCGCCGCCATCACCCCGGCACCGATGATGTCGGCGTACTGCGCGTCCAAGGCGGGAGTCGAGGCGTTCGCCCACAGCCTGCGCGCTGAGGTCGGCTACCGGGGCGTCGGGGTCGGGGTCGCGTATCTCTCCTGGACCGACACGGACATGGTGCGCGGAGCCGACCAGGACGAGGTGATGCGGGAGTTGAGGCAGCGGCTGCCTTGGCCGTCGAACCGCACCTATCCGCTCGGTCCGGCCGTGGACCGGCTTGTCGCGGGTATCGAACGCCGCTCGGCGCATGTCTACGGGCAGTGGTGGCTGCGGGGCATGCAGTCCGTACGCGGCTATCTGCCTGGACTGATCGCGGTCGCAGGACAGCGGGAGATGAAGCGCTTCGCGCCCAGGCTCACCGGGGTGGGCAAGGGCCTTGTGGGCGCGGGCGGTGCCGCTGACGAGCAGGAACGTACGCAGCGTAACTGATCGAAATGCGTAGAGTGTCCGTGCGTGCCAGGCTGGTCGAGGCCGGGGCGCTCCGCAAGGGGCTCCCCCCGGCCGGGCGGCTCCTCAGGAGCCCCTTCACCTCTCGGACCCTTCTAGGAGTGAACCAGATGGGTATTCAGGACCAGTTCAAGGACAAGGCCTCGAAGCTCGCCGACCAGGGCAAGCAGAAGCCGGGCAGCAAGGGCAGGCCCTCGGAGCCGCAGCGGCCCCAGTCGCCGCAGCGCCACGAGCAGCGCTCCCCGCAGGAGCACGCCGCCCAGCAGCAGGGCCGGGCGAAGCAGATGCCCCGCGAGATGGGCGACCAAGGCCGTCGTCCGCGGCACGAGGCGCACGAGCCGCACGAGCCGCAGAGCCGCATCCCCCGGGACCACGACGCCTGACCAGGCGGTCGACCGCGGTTCGCGGTGAGGTAGTACGAGGCTGACGCGAAGAGGCGCACCCAGTGCACGGGGTGCGCCTCATTGGCGTTCTCCCGGGTTCTGCGGGGTGGCGGGGGCGGGGGGCGGGTAGCGGGTTCGCCACCCGGTCCGCCGCTGAGGTCTTTGTCAAACCGGACCACGGCGGCCTGCTTATCGGCCCGACGTGATCCGCGAGGTCCGGCGGCTCTTCGAGGCCGACCCGAAGCTCGGCGTCATCGGCTTCCGCGTCGCCGACGAACAGGGCCGCACCGAACGCCGCTGAGTGCCCCGGCTGCGCGCCGGCGACCCGATGCGCGGGGGACTGGTGACCGCTTTCCTGGGCGGCGGACTGCCCTTTCCGTGCCGATGCTCAGGCGACCCGGCCTCTGGGCAGCGGAGTTCCTCTTCGGACGCGAGGAGCCCGACCTGGCCTGGCGCGCGCTCGACCAAGGGTTGCCAGGTCGGCCGCCGCTGCTCTGACCGCGGGTGCACCGCGTCCATGCCGGGGTTCGGAGGCGGCGGCCCGGCCGCGGGCTCCGCGATCGTGAGCCCGGTGGTCAGCCCCGCGGAGGCAGTTTCGGGCGCCGCAGGTCCGGCAGGTCGTCGTAGCCGGGAGGGGTCGCCGCCGGGTGTTCCTTGAGGCGGTCGAGGGCTACCCGGACCGCTGTGTCAAGGTCGGTGCGTCGGCCCTCGGCCCAGTCGAGCGGGGGGCGTTCGGCGAAGATGTCCGGCTCGACGCCGTGGTTCTCGACGCCCCAGCCGTATGCGTCGAACCAGGCCGCGTTCATCGGGACCGTGATCACCGTGCCGTCGCCGAGGCGGTGGCGGCCGGTCATTCCCACGACGCCGCCCCAGGTGCGCTGGCCGACGACGGGGCCCAGACCCAGCAGTTTGAAGGCGGCGGTGATCATGTCGCCGTCGGAGGACGTGGCCTCGTCGGCGAGGGCGACGACCGGGCCGAGCGGAGCGGTGGACGTGTACGAGACGGGCTGGGCGTTGCGGGTCAGGTCCCAGCCCAGGACGGGGCGGATCAGCTTCTCCACGACCAGCTCGCTGATGTGGCCGCCCGCGTTGCCCCGGACATCCACGATCAGTGCCGGGCGGGACACCTCCATCCGCACGTCGCGGTTGAACTGCGCCCAGCCCGAGCCGCCCATGTCGGGGATGTGCAGATAGCCGCACAGCCCGCCACTCACCTCGCGGACCACCTCGCGGCGCTTGGCCACCCAGTCCTGGTAGCGCAGCGGGCGATCGTCCACCAGCGGCACGATCGCGACCCGGCGTGGGATGCCCTCGCCGCCCGGGGGCTGGAAGGTCAGCTCCACGGTGGTGCCCCCGGCCGCGGCCAGCAGCGGGAACGGGCCGGCCACCGGGTCCACCGGGCGACCGTCGACGTGGGTGAGTACGGCGCCCTCGCGGATGCCCGTACCAGCCAGTGGGGAGCGGGCCTTGGAGTCGGACGAGTCGCCGGGCAGGATCCGGCTTACCGCCCAACCGCCGTCCCGCCGTGTCAGGTTGGCGCCGAGCAGGCCCATGGCCCGCTGGTAGTGCTGCGGGCCCTCATTGCGGCGGGCAGGGGTCACGTACGCGTGCGAGGTGCCCAGCTCGCCCAGGACCTCACGCATCAGATCGGCGAACTCGTCGGGTGACGCAACCCGTTCGACCAGTGGACGGTACTGGTCCAGCACCCCGGCCCAGTCGATCCCGCACATCCCCGGGTCCCAGAAGTACGCCCGGATCAGCCGCCCGGCCTCCTCGTAAGCGCCACGCCACTCGGCGGTCGGGTCCACGTCGTGCAGGATGCGGCGCATGTCGATGTAGACGGTGGAGTCCCCGTCGCCCGGCTCGGTCGCGGGCGCGGCGCGCAGATCACCGTCGTCCATCACCACCAGCCGGGTCCCGTCGCCGCTCACCGCGAACCCGTCCAGGTGCGCGACCAGTTCGGTCCTACGGGCCTTGGGGATGTCGAAGTACTCCAGTGTCGGGCGGGTCGACGGGTCGGCCGGATTGGCGAACGTCTCACCCAGCGCCCCGGAGATCGGCCAGCGCAGCCAGACCAGGCCACCGCCGCTGACCGGGCACAGCGCCGAGTACTTGGACGCCGACACCGGGAACGGGGTCACCCTGCTCCCCAGGCCCTCCACCTCCACGATCGCCGCGCCCTCGCCGGAGTCGGTGTCGTCCGGGTCAAGCCCGCCCGCTGCGGGGCGGCCGTCCGGGAGCAGGGCGAACGGTGACGGGGTCGCCGACGACAGCGGGACCAGATAGGGGCGGCAACCCAGCGGGAAGGACAGGTCGCCGGTGTGCACGTCGTACACCGGGTCGAAGCCGCGCCAGGAGAGGAAGGCGAGATAGCGGCCGTCCCGGGTGAAGACCGGATTCTCGTCCTCGAAGCGGCCGTTGGTCACGTCCACGATCGTGCGGGGGCTGGTGCCGTCCGTCCGGGCCATCTTGATCTGGCGCAGGGTCCGGCCGATGCCGGGGTGCGACCAGGTCAGCCAATTGCCGTGGGGGGAGAAGGCGAGGTCCCGGACCGGGCCGTTGTCGGAGCGGATGAGTTCGGTGAGCCGGGGGTCGCCGTTCTCGGTGCCTTCGCCGGTGCCTCCGTCGGTGCGGTCGCCGACACCGACACCCGTGTCGCCGCCGGTGCTTTCGGACCCGTCGTCGCCATCCCCATCGCCGCCGTCGGTACCCGCGTCCGCGTCCGTCTGCCCGGGGGTCGCGGCCGAGGCGCCCGCCTCCTCCGTCACATCGAGCAGCAGCAGCCGGCCGTCATGCGACGCGATGGCCAGCCGCTCACCCGCCGGGTCCGACTTCACCTCCAGCACCCGGCCGAGCTTCCCCGAAGCCAGCCGCCGGGCCGGCCGGTCGCCACTCGCCCGCGGCAGGTCCGCGATCTCGATCGCGTCCTCTCCCTCCGCGTCGGTCACGTATGCGATCTGCGCGCCGTTGCCCAGCATCACCGGCAGGCGCACCCGCACTCCCGGAGTGTCCGCGATCGTCCGCGCCGGGCCGTCGCGGTGGGTCAGCCAGTACAGGCTGCCGCGCACCGAGACCGCGCTGGCCCGGCCGGTGGTGTCCACCGCGACAGCCGAGACATGACTCGCGGCCGGGACCTGGTACGGCCGCCGCCCGGCGCGCGGACCGCCGAGGCGTACTTCGAGCCTGCGCGGCTCGGCACCGGCGGCCAGGTCCTCGACGATCCACAGCTCGCCCGCACACTGGTACACGACGCGCTGCCCGTCGCTCGACGCGTGCCGGGCGTAGAAGGCGTCATGGTCGGTGTGGCGGCGCAGGTCCGTGCCGTCGGGCAGGCAGGAGTAGATGTTGCCGACGCCCTCGTGGTCGGAGAGGAAGGCGATCCGGCCGGCCACGAACATGCAGGAGTCCAGATGGCCGCCGATGTCCGGCAGCAGCCGCTCGCCGTGCAGATACAGCCGTCCCATCGCCCCGCCGCGGTAGCGCTTCCACGAGGCGGGCTCATGCGGGGGCTTCCCGGTGAGCAGCAGGGTGCGGTGCGAGTCGTCCACATCGGCGACGGCGATGTCGGAGACCGGTCCCCAGGGCAGCCGTCTTCCGGGGTCGCCGTCCGTGGGCACCTTGTAGGCCCAGGAGAAGTACGAGAACGGCTGGCCGTGCGAGGAGACCGCGAGGATGTTTCCGTCGGGGTCCCAGCCGCACACCCGGGTGTCGGTGGAGCCCCAGTAGGTGAGCCGCTGTCCCGGTCCGCCGTCCACCGGCACCAGGTGGATCTCGGGATCCAGGCTGCGCCAGGTCGTGTACGCGATCCGGCTGCCGTCCGCCGAGAAGCGCGGGTGGCCGACCCTGGTCCGGTCCACGGTGAGCCGCCAGGCGCGATCCGGGCGTACACCCTCCGGGGCCAGAGGGGCGATCCAGAGATCGTCCTCGGCCGCGAAGCACAGCAAGTCGGCGTGCAGATGCGGATAACGGAGGTACGCGAGGTCTTCGCTCACCCCCCAATGCTTTCCGGGTGTGCGGGGCCCGGCAACTCGTGGGAGGGGGCGTGTTCGGGCAATCCCCGAGAGCACGGATGCGTGGCCGGGGGTGTGGTCCGGGCGTTGGCGGGGGTCGCGGCATCGAGATGTGGCCGAGGACACGTACGAAACGGTTTCGTTTCGCTTGGCGGCGGGGATATCTTCTTACTGTACGAAACAGTTTCGTTCGGGAGGTCCGCATGACCACGGCACGCACCAGGCTTACGCCGGAGCGCGAGGCCGAGCTGTACCGCGCGGTGCTCGACCTCCTGTGCGAAGTCGGTTACGACGCCCTGACCATGGACGCCGTGGCCGCGCGGACGCGCTCCAGCAAGGCGACCCTCTACCGCCAGTGGGGGAGCAAGCCCGAGCTGGTGGCCATGTCGCTGCGCAACAGCAAGCCGGTAGACGTCTCCGAGATCGACACCGGCAGCCTGCGCGGGGACTTCCAGGCCATGGTCGCGCTCTCCGACCACTGCCAGATGGAGCGGGACACCGCGCTGATGCGCGGCCTCTCCCGGGCGGTCCACGAGAACGACGACCTGCTCCAGGCGCTGCGCGAACTGTTCATCGAGCCCGAGATCACCGGACTCGACGGGATGCTGCAACGGGCGATCGACCGCGGGGAGATCTCCGCGGACAATCCCGCGCTGAAGTTCCTCTCCCACATGCTCGTCGGTGCCTTCGTCGCCCATCCGCTGATCCAGGACGAGCCGATGACCCCGGCTTTCCTGCACAGCTACCTGGACGCCGTGGTGCTGCCCGCCCTGGGTCTCCCCGCCCAGGACGTCTGAACCACCGGATCCATCTCCACCCACACAAAGTCCCACCTGACGCGTCACCGCTCACGTCGTCGGCTGGTCATCTCCGCCTGCCCATCCGCTGTCCCAACGACCTGACCGGGAGTCCGCACTCGTGGCCACGTTCCTCTACAAACTCGGGCGGTTCGCCTTCAGGCGCCGCAAACTCGTCGCACTCGTCTGGGTGGCCCTGCTCGCGCTCGCCGGCTTCGCCGCGTCCGCCGCGCCCGCCGCCACCTCCAGCTCCTTCTCCATGCCGGGTACCGAGGCCCAGAAGGCCTTCGACCTCATCGACGAGCGCTTCCCCGGAACGAGCGCCGACGGGGCGACCGCGCGGGTCGTCTTCAAGGCGCCCAAGGGCGAGAAGATGACCGACAAGGCCAACAAGGCCGAGGTCGAGAAGGCCGTCGCGGATCTGAAGACCAGCTCCGACCAGGTCGCCAACGTCGTGGACCCCTACCAGGTCAAGGCGATCAGCCAGGACCGCACCATCGTCTACACGCAGGTGTCCTACAAGGTCAGCGGCATGGAGCTGGACGAGAAGGACCGCGAGGCGCTGACCGAGGCCACCGAGCAGGCCAAGGACGCCGGGCTCACCGTCGAGATCGGCGGTGACGCGCTCCAGGCGGCGCCCGAGACCGGCGCCGGCGAGGTCATCGGTGTCGCCGTCGCCGCGGTCGTGCTGGTCATCACCTTCGGCGCGCTGATCGCCGCCGGACTTCCGCTGCTCACCGCGCTGATAGGTGTCGGCATCGGAGTCTCCACCATCACCGCCCTGTCCGGCGTGCTCGACCTGGGCTCCACCACCGCCACCCTGGCGACGATGATCGGCCTCGCCGTCGGTATCGACTACGCGCTGTTCATCGTGTCCCGCTACCGCGCCGAGCTGGCCGAGGGACGCGACCGTGAGGAGGCCGCGGGCCGGGCCACCGGTACGGCCGGATCGGCGGTCGTCTTCGCCGGACTCACCGTCGTCATCGCGCTCGTCGGACTGGCCGTCGTCAACATCCCGATGCTCAGCAAGATGGGCTTCGCCGCGGCCGGCACGGTCGTGATCGCCGTACTCATCGCGCTCACCCTGATCCCGGCGCTGCTCGGCTTCGCGGGCAAGCGGGTGGTCGGCCGCAAGGCGCGCAAGGCTGCCGCCGCTGCCGCCGCTGCCTCCACCGAGCACGGCGAGGCCGACAAGCACGCCGCCGAGAAGCCCAACATGGGCACCCGCTGGGCCAGGTTCGTGCTGCGGCACCCCATCGCCGTGCTCCTCGTGGGCGTCGTGGGCCTCGGAGCCATCGCCGTACCCGCCGCGTCGCTCGAGCTGGGTCTGCCGGACGACGGCTCCCAGCCGACCAGCACCACCCAGCGCAAGGCGTACGACCTGCTCTCCGACGGTTTCGGCCCCGGCTTCAACGGCCCGCTGCTCGTGGTCGTCGACGGGAACAAGGCGGAGGCGGACAGCACCGCCAAGAAGATCTCCAAGCTCGACGGGGTCGCGGCCGTCGTCACCCCGGCCACCTACAACAAGGCCGGCGACACCGCGATGATCACGGTCATCCCGAAGGACCGGCCGAGCTCGACCGAGACCGAGGAGCTGGTCCGCACCATCCGCGACACCAGTGGTGACAACGTCCAGGTCACCGGTGCCACCGCGATGAACATCGACTTCTCGCAGCGGATGAACGACGCGCTGGTGCCCTACCTCGCGCTCGTCGTGGGCCTCGCCTTCCTGCTGCTGATGGTGGTCTTCCGGTCCATCCTCGTTCCCCTCAAGGCGGCGCTCGGCTTCCTGCTCTCCGTGGTCGCCGCGCTCGGTGCGGTCGTCGCGGTCTTCCAGTGGGGCTGGCTCGGCTCGCTGTTCGGTGTCGAGCAGACCGGTCCGGTGATGTCGATGATGCCGATCTTCATGGTCGGCGTGGTCTTCGGACTCGCGATGGACTACGAGGTCTTCCTGGTCACGCGGATGCGTGAGGCGTACGTCCACGGTGAGCGGCCCGGCCAGGCGATCGTCACCGGCTTCCGGCACGGGGCGCGGGTCGTCACCGCGGCTGCGGTGATCATGATCGCGGTGTTCGCCGGTTTCATCGGCTCGACCGAGCAGATGGTGAAGATGATCGGCTTCGGTCTGGCCATCGCCGTCCTGTTCGACGCGTTCATCGTGCGGATGGCGATCGTGCCCGCCGTACTGGCTCTGCTGGGCGGCAAGGCCTGGTGGCTGCCGCGCTGGCTGGACAAGGCGCTGCCGAGTGTGGACGTGGAGGGCGAGCGGCTGCAGGCGATGGACGGCGAGCAGGCGGCCGACGGTGACCGCAACGAGGGCGAGCGTGAGCTCGTACGCGCCTGAGCCGGCATGGAACAGCCTGATCAGCCCTGATCAGCCCTGAGCCGGCCTGCGCCGACGGCACGCAAAAGGTGGCCGCCTCCGTCACGATCCACTGACGGGAGCGGCCACCTTCGCATGCGTCAGGCGCAGAAAACGCAGCAGGGGCAGTGAGTCGAACTGGACCACCGCGACCCCGTCAGGGGAGTGCAGCTCGACCACCACCTGAGCCCGTCCGCAGGGCCAGACCGCGACATCCCCGCGGCGGGCGGGGGCGCGCAGCCCGCTCTCCAGCAGATCGCGGCGGAAGCTCCAGTCGCTGCCCCCCGGGAAGACGACATGGACGGAATCGGGGTCATGGGCGCCGTCGTAGCGGAGCGCCACGGGGACCGACCTGTGGTGGGGGGCGTCGCTGACTATCCGGGCTTTCGCGTGCTCTTCGACGGAGGGTGGCTCGACTACCGAAGACATCGGTCAGCTCCTCACGAGTGACAAATGTTTAGAAATGTTTGTCATTTAATGTCCTATATTTTCGCTCCGAAACCTCGACGTGTCATCTGCTCCTGTGAATCTGGCGCTCTTGCAATGAACTCGCAATAGGGAGCATTATCGGACGGTTGCCCGGTCAGGACGGCCGGAACCAGATCCGAGTCCAGTCCCGAAAGCGGAGCCCGCCATGCATGTCCCCGACGGATTCATCGACCTGCCCGTCTCGGCGGCGGCCGGCGTCGTCGCCGCAGGAGCCGTCGCCGTCAGCCTGCGCGGTGCGCGCCGGGAGCTCGACGCCATGAACCCCGGCACGGACCTCGGAGCGGGCCGCACCGCCCCGCTCGCCGGTCTTGTCGCCGCCTTCATCTTCGCCGTCCAGATGCTGAACTTCCCGGTCGCGGCAGGCACCAGTGGCCATCTCCTGGGCGGTGCCCTCGCGGCGATACTCGTCGGTCCCTACACCGGCATCGTCTGCATGTCCGTCGTCCTGCTGCTCCAGGGCGTCCTGTTCGCCGACGGCGGCCTCAGCGCGCTCGGCGTCAACACCACGATCATGGGCGGCGTCACGGTGGTCGTCGCCTACGCGCTCTTCCGGGGCCTGCTGAAGGTGCTGCCAAAGCGGCGCAGCTCGGTGACCGCGGCCACGTTCATCGCCGCGCTGGTCTCCGTGCCCGCCTCCGCCGCCGCCTTCACGCTGGTCTACGCGATCGGCGGCACCACCGACGTCCCGGTCGGTACCGTGCTGACCGCCATGGTCGGCGTCCATGTGCTGATCGGTATCGGCGAGGCCCTGATCACCGCCGCGACCGTCGGCGCGGTACTCGCCGTGCGCCCCGACCTCGTCTACGGCGCCCGCGGGCTGGCCACTCCGCTCAAGCTGCGGGTCGGCGGCGAGCTGGTGGACGCCGCCCCCGCAGCCGCCCCGGCCGCGAGGCCCATCGCGTCCGCCCGCCCGGTATGGATCGCGGGCCTGCTCACCTCGCTCGTCCTGGCCGGATTCGTCTCCTTCTACGCCTCGGCCAACCCGGACGGCCTGGAGAAGGTCGCCGCCGACAAGGGCATCGACAAGAACGTCGAGGAGCACGCGGCGGCCGACTCCCCGCTGGCCGACTACGGGATCAAGGACGTCGAGAACGTAAGGCTCTCCGGCGGTCTGGCCGGCTCGATCGGCGTCGGTGCCACGGCGGCGGTCGGCACCGGACTGGTCTGGGCGGTCAAGCGCCGCCGCAAGGACGGGACCGAGGCGGCGGCGGGCGCCGCAGCCGAGGCTCCGGCGCACAGGGAATCCGTCTGACATGGGTGCGGGGCACAGCCACAAGCTGTACCGGCACGGGGACTCGCAGGTGCACCGGCTGCCCCCGCACTGCAAGATCGCGGCTGCCCTCGGCTTTGTGATCGTGGTGGTCTCCACCCCGCGCGAGACGGTCTGGGCCTTCGCCCTGTACGCCGTGCTGCTGGCCGCGGTCGCGGCCGTGGCCCGTATCCCCGCGGGCCTGATGCTGCGCCGACTGCTGGTCGAGCTCCCGTTCGTCGCGTTCGCCCTGCTCATGCCGTTCGTGGTGCCGGGCGAACGCACCGAACTGCTCGGGATCTCGCTCTCCGTACCCGGACTGTGGGGCGCCTGGAACATCCTCGCCAAGGCGACCCTGGGCGTCGCCACCTCTGTGCTGCTCGCCTCCACCACCGAGCTGCGCTCGCTGCTCCTCGGGCTCCAGCGGCTCAAGCTGCCGCCGCTGATGGTGCAGATCGCCTCGTTCATGATCCGCTACGGCGATGTCATCACGGACGAGATGCGGCGGATGGCCATCGCCCGCCGCTCCCGCGGCTTCGAGGCGCGGGGCGTGCGCCACTGGGGCGTGCTCGCCAAGTCCGCCGGAGCGCTGTTCATCCGCTCCTACGAGCGGGGCGAGCGGGTGCATCTCGCCATGCTCAGCCGTGGCTACCGGGGCACCATGCCGGTGATCCACGAAGTGACGGCCTCCCGCGCGCAGTGGGCGTACGCCGCCGCACTCCCCTGCGCGGCGCTTGCGGTCTGTCTGCTTGGGTGGACCCTATGAGTTCCCCGTCCGATCCTCTGCCGACCCCCCCGCAGTCCTCGCCGTGCCCCCCGTCCCTTGAGGTGCGCGGGCTCGCCTACGCGTACCCCGACGGCCACCAGGCACTGTTCGGGGTGGACCTGGCCATCGCCCGCGGCGAGCGGGTGGCCCTGCTCGGGCCGAACGGAGCAGGCAAGACCACCCTGGTCCTGCACCTCAACGGCATCCTCGGCGGTGGCGTGGGCAGCGTCAGCGTGGCCGGGCTGCCGGTCGGCAAGCAGCACATGGCCGAGATCCGCCGCAAGGTCGGCATCGTGTTCCAGGACCCGGACGACCAGCTGTTCATGCCCACGGTCAGGGAGGACGTGGCCTTCGGCCCGGCAGCGGCGGGACTGCGCGGCGCCGAGCTGGAAGCGCGGGTACGGGCCGCGCTCGACCGGGTCGGTATGACCGAGCACATCGAACGCCCGCCGCACCACCTCTCCTTCGGCCAGCGCCGCCGGGTCGCCGTGGCCACCGTGCTCGCCATGGAGCCGGAGATCCTGGTTCTGGACGAGCCCTCGTCCAACCTCGACCCGGCCTCGCGCCGCGAGCTCGCCGACATCCTGCGCTCGCTGGACGTCACCGTGCTGATGGTCACCCACGACCTGCCCTACGCCCTGGAGCTGTGCCCTCGTTCGCTGATCCTCAGCGCCGGGGTGATCGTTGCGGACGGCACGACCCGGGACCTGCTCGGCGACCCGGACCTGATGCGGGCGCACCGGCTTGAGCTGCCGTTCGGCTTCGACCCGAGGTCCGTCCCGGCCAGGGCTTAACCGGACCGGAATCGGTTTCCGGACGTTCCCGTTGCACCATGGTGCTCGGGCCAGGAGCTGAGAGCACGGGGCTCGGGAGTACAGGGCTCGGGAGTACGCCGGAACGACGGGGAGCGTGGCACGTGGACGTCCAGGGCACGGTGGCGGACGGTTTCGAGCCCGTCCGGGACGCGTTCGTGCGCAACTTCGAGCAGCGCGGTGAGCGCGGCGCGGCCGTCGCCGTCTACCGGGACGGCCGCAAGGTCGTGGACCTGTGGGGCGGCACCCGCGATGTGGACGGCACCGCCCCGTGGGCCGTGGACACCGCCCAGGTGGTGCGTTCGGCGACCAAGGGCGTCGCCGCGTCAGTACCGCTGCTGCTGCACCAGCGCGGGCAACTGGACCTGGACGCCCCGGTGGGCACGTACTGGCCGGAGTTCAAGGCCGCGGGCAAGGACCGGGCGCTCGTACGGCACCTGCTGGCGCACCGCGCCGGGGTGCCCGTGCTAGACCGTCCGCTGACCGCTGCCGAGGCCGTCGACGGTACGTCCGGGGCGCTGGCGGTCGCCGCACAGCCACCGGCCTGGGCGCCCGGCACGGACCACGGCTACCACGCCCAGACGTACAGCTGGCTGCTGTCCGAACTCGTCCGCAGGGTCACCGGCCGCACCATCGGCCGCTGGATCGCCGAGGAGATAGCCCGCCCGCTCGACCTGGACTTCTGGGTGGGTCTGCCGTCCTGCGAGGCGCACCGCGTGGGCCGTATCGGCCCGGTCGCCGAACCGCCCACGGCGGCGGGCGGCGGCCTGAAGCTCCGACCCAAGCGGTCCGTCGCCGACGCCTACAGCGACCCGGAGTCCCTGACCCGGCGCGCCTTCGGCGCCATCGACCCGCTCCCCGACGAGAACGACCCCGGCTACCGCGCCGCCGAACTCCCCGCGTCTGCCGGCATCTCCACGGCCCGCGCCCTGGCCCGCTTCTACGCGGCCACCATCGGCGCCGTGGACGGGGACAGCCACCGCCGCCTGTTCGCCCCGGCGACCCTCACCCTCGCCCGCACCGAGGAGTCGGCGGGCCCCGACCGGGTCCTCGTCATCGGCACCCGCTTCGGCCTCGGCTTCATGCTCCACGGCCCGGCATGCCCGCTGCTCGGTCCCGGCTCCTTCGGACACCCGGGCCGCGGCGGCTCACTGGGCTTCGCGGACCCCGAGTCGGGTATCGCCTTCGGCTACGTCACCAACGGCATGCGCAAGGGCGTCACGGCGGACCCGCGCGCCCAGGCACTGATCCGGGCGGTGCGCACGGCCACCGGTTCTCCACCCGTGCGGTGAGTTGTGTGACCGCCGTCGTCAACCAGCTCTCAGCATCAGCCCGATACCCACCACCATCAGCCCCGCCGCCACGATACGGGGGCCGCCGAAGCGCTCCTTGAAGAACAAGGCGCCTATCGCCGCGCCGACGATGATGGACGACTCGCGCAGCGCGGCCACCGGGGCCAGTGGGGCGCGGGTCTGGGCCCAGAGCACCAGGGTGTACGCGATGAGCGACAGGACCGCCCCGAGGAAGCCGCGGCCCACATGCGGGCGCAGCCGGGTCAGGAGAGTGCCGCGGAAGCGGTACCAGGCGTAGGCCGGGATCAGCAGGCCCTGCATGGCCAACAGCCAGGCGACATACCCGATGGGGGTCCCCGACGCCCGCACGCCGACGCCGTCCACGACCGTGTACGCGGCGATCGACAGGCCCGTGGCGAGCGCCGCCAGCAGTGCGGGCCAGTGCGGGCGGGTGCCCGAGCCGCGGATGCCCCAGAGGGCCACCCCGGCCAGGCCGGCGGAGGCGACCGCGACACCCGTGAGCATCCAGGGCGTCAGGCGCTCGCCGACGAAGAGCACGGCGGCCACGCTCACCACCAGCGGGGCCGTACCCCGGGCGATCGGGTACATCTGGCCGAATTCACCGAGTGTGAACGACCGCATCAGCAGGGCCTGGTAGCCGATGTGCAGCAGGACGGACGCGATGAGGTACGGCCAGGCGGCGGCACGCGGCAGCGGGGCGAAGCAGGCGGTCACCGCGGCGATCACGGCCGAGCAGCCCCCGATGAGGGTGAACGCGAGAAGCTGGTCCTTGATGGACTTCGCAAGCGCGTTCCAGCCCGCGTGGGTGAAGGCGGCCAGCAGCACGGCCGCCGCGACGACCGGGCTCACGGGCGCTTCACCCCGCCCCGCGTAGTGGAGAACGGGGGCTGGGCGGGGTACTCCGACGAAGCACTCATGGCCCGACGCTAACCCTCATCGGTACGGGCCAGGTGCCCGGGGCAGATCCGATCCGGTCCCATCCGGCTCGGCACCCGGCGGCGCTCAGTCCGCGTTCAGGACCTCCGCCACCAACGGTCCCGCCGCGTCGCTGCCGTGGCCGCCGGAGTCGACGACCGCCGCCGCCGCGAGGTCGTCGGCGTAGGCGGTGAACCAGCTGTTGGATGTGGTGTTCCCGTCCACCTCGGCCGAACCGGTCTTCGCGCCCTTGTTCCCTTCGACCCGCGCCATCGCGTCCGCGGCCGTGCCGCTGGTCGCGGTCAGTCGCATCATGGAGCGCAACTGCCTGGTCACGGAGTCGGGCAGGCTGCGTGCGGCGGTGGCGCGTTTCCGGCCGTCGAGGTCCAGCGGCACGATGATGGGCTGTTTGAAGGTGCCGGTCTTCGCGGTCGCGGTGATGGACGCCATGTTCAGGGCGTTCATCTGGATGGTGCCCTGCCCGATGTACTGGGCTGCCGCGTCGCCCTGGGTCTCCTCGGGCACGCTTCCGTCGACGGAAGGTATGCCGGTCTTCCATTCGAGCCCGATGCCGAACACCTCGCGCGCCTCCTTCGCCAGCGCGGCGTCGTCGTCCACCTCGTTGATCAGTTTGATGAAGGCGGTGTTGCACGATTTGGCGAAGCTCCAGGCGAAGGACTTCCCCTTGATGTTCATGTTGTTCAGGTTGTGGAAGGGTGTGCCGTAGTAGGTGGCGTTCGGTTTGCACTGGCCGATGCTGTCGGCGTTGACGACGCCTCTCTCGATCAGCATGGCCGCTGTGGCGATCTTCATGGTCGAACCGGGTGCCTGCTTGCCCAGGAAGGCCGCGTTCCAGCGTCCGTCGCGGTTGTTGGCGACCGCCCGCACGTGCCCGGTGCTCGGCTCGATCGCCACCACCGACGACTTGTCGTATCGCATCACGGCCTTCTCGGCCGCCGCCTGCACATCGGCATCGAGCGTGGTCGGCAGCTCGCCCGGCTCGCCCTTGACCAGTGTGAGCAGCGTACGGTCCGGAGCGTCCGCCTGGCCGCCCTCGATGACCAGCTCGACGCCGGGCTTGCCGCCCGCCTTGTCGCCGTAGCGCTTGCGCAGCTCATCCAGAACGGGCCCCAGCGAGGGGTACTTCTCCTCCGTCAGCTCCCTGCCCTTGCGGTCGACCGCCGTGATCTGCGGCTCGGCCGCGGTCCCGGTCCGCAGCGACTCCCCCTTGCGCAACTCCGGGTGCAGCACCCCCGGCTGCCAGTCCACCAGCGGCCTGCCCGTGGTCAGTCCGCGTACGACGGTCAGCGAGGAGCTGTACGCCAGCGGCTTGCTGTTCCCCTGGTACGCGACCACCGCCCTGACGGTGAACGGCACCTTCGCGCCCGCCGGCCGGCCCGGTGTCAGCTTCACCTCGCCGATATGCGCGGTGCTGCCGTACCCGGCGAGCGCGGGCTGGGCCTCGGCCGCGTTGTTGGTCAGATCGGCGGCCGCCTCCGCGTCGCCCCGCGCCCACGCCGCGAGGAACTCCTCAGCGGTCTGCTGGATCTCCTCGGTGTCGGGCGGGCCGCTCCGCTCCGACGTGGATCCGGGCCCGGAGGCTCCGTCGTGGCCGTCTTTCCCGTCCGTCAGAAAGCTGTAGGCGCCGTAGGACACCCCCGCCGTGAAGACGGCGAACACCGCGCCGACTACGGCGACTTTCGCTCCACCGCGCATTGCCTGGTCCCTCCCCGTGGCGACGACCCGGTTCGGGCCGGCCGCCTGGCCATGTTGTGAACGCGTTCAAGTGGTCGGGCTCACGATAAGTGGCCTACGGGGCAACCAGGATGGGTGTTACCGGACCGGAATAGGGGCGAGTGCGGGTTTGGCGCGTTTCCGCCCCGGCTCCTCACAAGACGAGCGAATAGCCGGGGCCGTTCATGCGGCCCGGCTGCCTTCATGCGGCCGCGACCTGCGGTCGCCTTGCGTCATCCGCCGGTGGGGGAGGCGGCCTTGCGACGACGGGTGACGACAACGGCTCCGGCGCCGAGCACAAGAGCCACAGCACCCGCGAGGGCGATCGCGGGCACGGTGCTGCCCGCCAATGGCCGCGGTCCCACGTTCACATTGCTCACCATGCGCGTGCAGACAGCTTCGTTAGCCCTATCAGACCGCTGACGCTCGGCCGATGTACGTACCACTGAGCGCGTCTCTCCTGGCCGTTGCACCCGCCACTCCATGATCCTCCGTGAGAGCTTGCGAAGGCATCTCCCCCGGGGGCCTGTCACCCCTCAACGAGCCGTGTGCGAACAAGGAACCGAAAGTAGGCCCCTGCATGAATCCTGAGAACCGGATCCGCTCCGGCCTCGGTCCGCTTCCGCTGCGGACCAAGGTGCTCACCAGCGGTGCTGTGGCGTCGCTGGCGCTCTTCATGGTCGGTTTCGCCAACTCGGCACTCGCGTCCTCGGCCACCCCGCGTCCCTCCGGGGTGGAAGTGAGCGACAAGGGCAAGGCTGGGTGCGCCCCGTATCGCCTCGGCAATGGAGCGTACTTCGTAGCGGATTACGGCGGGGACAGGTGTCGGGGCAAGGCCGGACCCACCGGCCCGAGGGGACACACCGGGGCCACCGGACCCACCGGCTCGACGGGATCCACCGGGGCAACCGGTACCGAAGGTCCTACGGGACCCACCGGGGCAGCGGGTGCGCAGGGTGTGACCGGGCCGACGGGGCCGACGGGTCCCACAGGGCCGACAGGACCCACAGGCGATACCGGACCCGCCGGCCTTATCGGGCGGGACGTGAATGCCACAAGCAGCACCTGCGCTCCCGGTGCGACGTGCTCCACCACGGTGGCCTGCGACGCGGGGAAGGTCCCGACGGGCGGAAGCGTCGTCATCGACGGGGGCAACGGCGTGCTCCGCACGTCCGGGTTCGCCGGCTCCAACGCGTGGGTTGGCACAATCGAGAACACAACCGAGAGTAGCCAGACGTACGAGGTCGCGGTCATCTGCGTGAACCTCTGATCGGTGTCCCGCTGAGGCCACTGCCAGGGCTGCTTCATCGACACTGGTCCGTGTGCGCACACAGGTGATGGGGATCCCGATCGCCTGCTCCCTTCCACCGATGAGGGCAAGGACTACAGCACCCACGAGAGATTCTGTGACGGTGGGCCCGGCGCATCCACGTGCCGGCCCACCGACTCGCCGCTGCTCAGACCCAGGTGTCGATCCACATCCTGTTGCGCCACTCGTCCATCGGGATCGACTGCCCGGTGTAGAGCGGCCAGAAATAGATGAAGTTCCAGATGATGAGCAGGACCAGCACTCCCGCCCCCACCGCGCCGACGGTCCGGCGCCGCTCGTCCGAGCCCGGTGGGCCGATGATCGCGCCGATCATCATCGCCAGCGCCAGGCACAGGAACGGCACGAAGACGACCGCGTAGAAGAGGAAGATGGTGCGTTCCTGGTACAGGAACCACGGCAGCCAGCCCGCCGCCACCCCGCAAAGGATCCCCCCGGCCCGCCAGTCGCGGCGGAACAGCCAGCGCCACAGCACGTACGCCAGCGCGAAGCAGGCCGCCCACCACAGCAGGGGCGTGCCGATGGCCAGCACCTCGCGGGCGCACTTCTCGGCCGCGTTCGCCGGGCAGCCGTCCTGGCCGGGGGACGGGTCCTCGTAGAAGTACGAGACCGGGCGGCCCAGGACGATCCAGCTCCAGGGGTTGGACTGGTAGGTGTGGCCGGACGTGAGGTTGACGTGGAAGTCGAACACCACGTTCTCGTAGTGCCACAGGCTCCGCAGCCAGTCGGGCAGCCAGGTCCAGGACCCGCCGGCGCCTTCGGTCCGCGCCCAGTTCCGGAAGTAGCCCTTGTCCGTGGCGATCCAGCCGGTCCAGGAGGCCAGGTACGTGACGATCGCGACCGGGACCGTCGCCGCGAAGGCGGGGAGCACATCGTGGCGCAGCACCGCGACGTACGGCCGCACCGCGCCCGCCGTGCGGCGGGCGCCCGCGTCCCACAGGACGGTCAGCAGACCGAAGGCGGCCAGGAAGTAGAGACCGTTCCACTTGGTGGCGCAGGCCAGGCCCAGCATCAGCCCAGCAGTGATACGCAAGGGCCGCCAGCCGAAGCGCAGGCGCCCGGCGACCTTGGCGTCCGGGCGCAGCACCCCCTCCTCGTCCACCGGCAGCGCGGTGGCCAGCCTGGCACGTGTGCGGTCGCGGTCGATGAGGAGGCAGCCGAAGGCGGCCAGCACGAAGAACATCAGCACCAGGTCGAGCAGCGCCGCGCGGCTCATCACGAAGTGCAGCCCGTCCACGGCGAGTAGCGCGCCCGCCAGGCACCCCAGGAACGTCGAGCGCAGCAGCCGCCGCCCGATCCGGCAGAGCATCAGCACCGACAGCGTGCCGAGCAGCGCCACCATGAACCGCCAGCCGAACGGGGTGAAGCCGAACAGCTGCTCACCCAGGCCGATGACCCACTTGCCGACCGGCGGATGCACCACGTAGCCGGGCTCCACCGGTACGGGCACCGAGTCGGGGTTCGCGAGGATCGACTTGTCGACGTCCTTGGGCCAGGAGGCCTCGTATCCCTGGTTGACCAGTGCCCAGGCGTCCTTGGCGTAGTACGTCTCGTCGAATATCACCGCCTTCGGGCTGCCCAGATGCCAGAACCGCAGCACCCCGGCCACCAGCGCCACCAGCAGCGGTCCGGCCCATGCCGTGATCCGCTCGATGGCGGTCACCGCGTCCGGATGGACACCGAACTGCGCCCACAGGTGCCTGGGCTGCCGGGTGTACGGCGGCACCAGGCGGTCCCGCAGTCCGACGACGGGCCGCGGCACATAGCCGAATCCGCGCAGGCGTTGCGGCCAGGAGTGTGGCTGGGTCGGTTGTTCCACGGCTTCCTTTTCCGGCCGGGCCCTGGGGGCAGTGCTGGTCACCGCGCCATCGTAGGGAACGCGTCTGTGCGCGCGGGCGGCGCACGCGGCGCGGGGCGCGGTGCGCCGTGCTGCGAGGATGGGCCTGTGACTGGAACTGGGACCGGATCGGTGACTGGAACGCCGGCGGGTGCGTCGGCGGGCACGCTGGTGCTCGCGGGGACGCCCATCGGCGATGTGGCGGACGCTCCGCCGCGGCTGGCGGCGGAGCTGGAGACCGCCGATGTAGTCGCCGCGGAGGACACCCGGCGGCTGCGCAGGCTCACTCAGGCGCTCGGGGTGCAGACCCGCGGCCGGGTCGTTTCGTACTTCGAGGGCAACGAATCGGCCCGTACGCCCGAGCTGGTCGAGGCCCTGGAGGGCGGGGCGCGGGTGCTGCTGGTGACCGACGCGGGCATGCCGTCGGTGTCCGACCCCGGCTACCGGCTGGTCGCCGCGGCGGTCGAGAAGGAGATCAAGGTCACCGCCGTGCCCGGCCCGTCCGCCGTGCTCACGGCGCTGGCGCTGTCCGGTCTGCCCGTGGACCGCTTCTGCTTCGAGGGCTTCCTGCCGCGCAAGGCCGGTGAACGCCTCGGCCGGCTGCGCGAGGTCGCGGACGAACGGCGCACCCTTGTCTACTTCGAGGCGCCGCACCGGCTGGACGACACACTCGCCGCGATGGCCGAGGTATTCGGCGCGGACCGCAGGGCCGCCGTGTGCCGTGAGCTGACCAAGACGTACGAAGAGGTCAAACGGGGCGGTCTCGGCGAGCTCGCGGCGTGGGCGGCGGAGGGCGTGCGCGGCGAGATCACGGTCGTCGTCTCCGGCGCCCCGGACGCCGGGCCCGCCGAACTGGACGCGGACGAGCTGGTGCGCAGGGTGCGGGTGCGCGAGGAGGCGGGGGAGCGCCGCAAGGAGGCGATCGCCGCCGTCGCCGCCGCCGCGGGACTGCCCAAGCGGGAGGTGTTCGACGCCGTGGTCGCGGCGAAGAACGCGGCGAAGGACGGGACGAAGGACGCTCCGGAAAGGTAACAAGAAAGGTAAAGAGGCTAACCTGATAGGCAAAGTGCAGACCATGTGACGGGTCTTTCCGGCATGGGAAGGCTAAATCTTCCTTCTCTGTCCTTCCATCATTCGACCGGCGCTGATGCGCTCCCGCCGAAAAGGGCGTCCACTGGTCCGGTGGAGAGGAGCTCACATGAGCGACATCGCGGGTATCCGGATCGTGCACGAGGCCTATGCCTTCGCCTGTATGCGCTGCGGTTACGGCTGGGAGCAGGCGTACGAGATACAGCACCACACCGACGCGTCGGGCAACGACTTCATCGTCTACACGACTGACGGCACACACGTCCCCTCGCCGCTCAACCGGCCCTCCTGCCGCAACTGCGAGGGACACACCGTGCGCATCATGCGGGCGGGCAAGGTCTCGTCGGTCGTGGACCCCATGAACGCGCACTACCACTACCCCGTCGCACCCGGTATCGCCGGCCCGCTGCCCGCGGTCTACACCTCCTCCGGGGAGGCGGCGCGCCAAGCCGCCGAACCCGCGGCCGCACGGCCCGCGGGATCCGCCCGTGAGTCCAGGCCCGTCAAGCGCAGGCGGCTGGCCGCCCTGTTCCGCTCCTCCCGCGACAGCAGCGGCGGCGGCAAGTAGCCCCAGGTCCAGGCTTTTCGGGACGGTCATCGGGCCCCACGGGGCCTTCGTGCGGACCAACGCCTGGCTGTCACCGGGACGCCATAGGATCGCGGTCATGAGCCCCCGGAACGACAACAGCACCCCTCCGCCGCCACCGGCACCCCTGCGGGTGCCGGTCGCCGACTCGCACACCCATCTCGACATGCAGAGCGGCACCGTCGAGGAGGGCCTCGCGAAGGCGGCGTCAGTCGGAGTGACGACCGTCGTGCAGGTGGGCTGCGACCTCAAGGGATCCCGCTGGGCGGCGGAGACAGCGGCCGCGTACGAGAACGTCCACGCCGCCGTCGCCCTGCACCCCAACGAGGCGCCGCGTATCGTCCTCGGGGAACCCGAAGGAGGCTGGTCGCGGCAGGGCGCGAGGGAGCCGGGCGGGGCGTCCGCGCTCGACGAGGCGCTCGCCGAGATCGACCGGCTCGCCGGGCTCGACCAGGTACGGGCCGTCGGCGAAACGGGACTTGACTATTTCCGTACCGGCCCCGAAGGCATCGCGGCGCAGGAGGCGTCGTTCCGCGCCCATATCGAGATCGCCAAACGCCACGGAAAAGCACTCGTCATTCACGACCGGGACGCGCATGACGACGTTCTGCGCGTTCTCGCCGAGGAAGGCGCCCCCGAACGGACCGTGTTCCACTGCTATTCGGGTGATGCCGACATGGCCCGTCTCTGCGCGGACGCCGGTTACTACATGTCGTTCGCCGGCAACGTCACGTTCAAGAACGCCCAGCCGCTCCGTGACGCGCTCGCCGTCGCCCCGTTGGAACTCGTTCTCGTGGAGACCGACGCGCCCTATCTGACCCCCGCGCCCTACCGAGGGCGGCCCAACGCGCCCTATCTGATACCGGTCACGCTACGTGCCATGGCGGCGGTGCGCGGCATCGGAGAGGACACCATGGCGGAGGCCATCGCTGTCAACACGGCCCGCGCGTTCGGCTACTGAGCGGTCGCTGAGCGGTCGTTGAACGGCTGCCGAGTGGCTGCCGAGCGGGCCGGACGCGTACCTTCCGGAGGCGCTCGCGACGGGCGGGAACCGCGACACCGCGTAGCCAGGTTGCTTGGGAGAGTGACCAACCTCGGCTAGGGTCCCGGCGTCGTGAGCACTTCGCAGGGCAGTCACCGCACCGCGGCCGGCGCCTGCGCCGCCATCGAACCCGAGACGGGGACGGGCGGCGCCCGCGCCGGTGAACACTGTGCCGCCCGGCGCCGCAGGGCGCGCCGCGGCAGTCCCCGGCACGGCCTGAGCCTGGGCTTGAGCCTGCGCCGCCTTGTCCCGCAGGCCCTCGTGATCGCCGTACTCGCCGGCGGCACCTCCGCCTTCGTCGCCGCGGACAAGGCTGTCCTGCTCAGCGTCGACGGCGTGCCGCACCGCCTGCACACCTTCGCCGGCGACGTGGCGGAGCTGCTCGCCGAAGAGGGCGTCGCCTTCGGCGAGCACGACATCGTGGCCCCCGCGCCCAACACGTCCCTGGCCGACGGGGACGAGATCGTCGTGCGCTACGGCCGCCCCGTCACCCTCAGCCTCGACGGCCGGCGCCGCGCGGTGTGGACCACGGCCCACACGGTCGAGGCCGCGCTGGACCAGCTCGGGGTGCGGGCCGACGGCGCGTACCTGTCCGTGTCCCGTTCGCTGCCGATCTCACGCGACGGCCTCAGCCTCGACGTACGCACCGAACGCGAGATCACCGTACGGGCCGACGGCCGCGCCCACACGGTCCGTACCAACGCCGCCACCGTTCGGGAGGCCGTGGGCGCGGCCGGGATCCGGCTGACCGGACAGGACACCACCTCGATCGCGCCCGGCAGCTTCCCGCGGGACGGCCAGACCATCACCGTCCTGCGGATCACCACGGGCGAGGAGGCCCGCGAGGAGCACGTCCCGTACCCCACCGTCAGGGTCGAGGACCCCGAGCTGGCGTCCGGCACCGAACGCGTCGAGCAGCGAGGACGGCACGGTGTGCGCCGTACCACCTTCGCCGTACGCACGGTCAACGGCGTACGGGACGGCCGCCCGCGGAAGATCGCGGAGAAGCTGGTGCGCGAGCCGCGCGCCGAAAGGGTCAGGGTCGGCACCAGGCCCAGACGCGTCCCGGAACACCAGGTCTGGATCAGCGGAGCCGCGAGCACCCACAGCGTCGGCGTTGCCGGGAACACCAGCGGTGCCAGGGCCGCCGGCGCCGCCGAGGGCCTCGACTGGGACGGCCTCGCCGCCTGCGAGTCCGGCGGCCGGCCAGCCGCGGTCGACCCCTCGGGCACGTACGGCGGGCTCTACCAGTTCGACAACCGCACCTGGCGCTCGATGGGCGGCCGGGGACGGCCCCAGGACGCCCCGGCCGCGGAGCAGACGTACCGGGCGAAGAAGCTCTACTCACAGCGGGGGGCGAATCCGTGGCCGCACTGCGGCCGTAGGCTGTACCGGTGAGCACCACCGATCCCGATGCCCTTCTCGGCCCCGCAGACATCCGAGAACTGGCCGCAGCACTTGGCGTACGCCCCACCAAGCAGCGCGGCCAGAACTTCGTCATCGACGCCAACACCGTCCGCAGGATCGTCCGCACCGCCGAGGTGCGCCCCGACGACGTCGTGGTGGAGGTCGGCCCCGGACTCGGCTCGCTGACCCTCGCGCTGCTGGAGGCGGCGGACCGGGTGACGGCCGTCGAGATCGACGATGTGCTCGCCGCCGCGCTTCCCACGACGATCGCCGCCCGGATGCCGGAGCGGAAGGACCGTTTCGCCCTGGTCCACTCCGACGCGATGCACGTACGGGAACTGCCGGGACCGCCCCCGACCGCGCTCGTCGCGAACCTCCCGTACAACGTGGCCGTGCCGGTGCTGCTGCACATGCTGGACCGCTTCCCGACCATCGAGCGCACGCTGGTGATGGTGCAGGCGGAGGTCGCCGACCGGCTCGCCGCCCGGCCCGGCAACAAGGTGTACGGCGTCCCTTCCGTGAAGGCCAACTGGTACGCCGAGGTCAAGCGGGCCGGGGCGATCGGCCGCAATGTCTTCTGGCCCGCGCCGAACGTCGACTCGGGACTCGTCTCCCTGGTCCGGCGCACCGAGCCGCCGCGGACGACCGCTTCGAAGGCCGAGGTGTTCGCGGTGGTCGACGCCGCCTTCGCGCAGCGCCGCAAGACCCTGCGGGCCGCGCTCGCCGGATGGGCCGGTTCCCCGGCGGCGGCCGAGGCGGCGCTGGTCGCGGCGGGGATCTCCCCGCAGGCGCGGGGCGAGTCGCTGACGGTGGAAGAATTCTCCCGTATCGCGGAGCACAAGGGGGCGATGTGAGGCTGAGCGCGAGCGTCACCGTACGGGTACCGGCCAAGGTCAACGTCCAGCTCGCGGTGGGCGGGGCACGCCCCGACGGCTACCACGACCTGGCCAACGTCTTCCTGGCCGTCGGCCTCTACGACGAGGTCACGGTCACCCCGGCCGACACCCTCACCATCAGCTGCACGGGCCCGGACGCCGACCAGGTCCCCCTGGACCGCGGCAACCTCGCCGCCCGCGCCGCCGAACTGCTCGCCGCCCGGCACGGCATCGAGCCGAACGTGCACATCCACATCGCCAAGGACATCCCCGTCGCGGGCGGTATGGCGGGCGGCAGCGCCGACGGCGCGGGCGCGCTGCTGGCCTGCGACACCCTGTGGGGCCTCGATTCCCCGCAGTCCGAACTGCTCGACATCTGCGCCGAACTCGGCAGCGATGTGCCGTTCAGCCTGGTCGGCGGCGCGGCGCTCGGCACCGGCCGCGGCGAGCAACTCACCCCGCTGCCGGTCGGCGGGGACTTCCACTGGGTGTTCGCGGTCGCCGACGGCGGCCTGTCGACACCCGCCGTGTACCGGGAGTTCGACCGCCTGAACGAGGATGTGTCCGTTCCGGCCCCGGTCGCCTCGCCGCGGCTCCTCGACGCCCTGCGCACCGGCGACACGGGCGCCTTGGCCGGCACGCTGGTCAACGACCTCCAGCCCGCGGCGCTCTCGCTGCGTCCCTTGCTCGCGGACACGCTCGCGGCGGGCACAGCCGCAGGGGCGCTGGCCGCGTTGGTGTCCGGTTCCGGCCCGACCACGGCCTTCCTGGCGAAGGACGCGGACGCGGCGGAGGGAATCGCCAAGACCCTGCTGGCCTCGGGTAGCTGCCGTTCGGCCCGGGTCGCGAGTGCTCCGGCGCCCGGCGCGACAGTGATCTAGTACTACGAGTACTCACAAGGAATCTGAGTACGAGAACGCTGACGCGCGAAGACCCGCCGACGCGAACCTGTCCGCATGGGATCAAGCGTTCGTGAGCTCGCCGAAGCCACCCCGGACACCAGGGACCGGTACGTAGACCTGCTGAGGGTCGCCTCACTCGGCACGGTCGTGCTCGGCCACTGGCTCATGGCCGCGGTGACCGACGACGGCGTGGGCAACCTCCTCGCCGTCGTCCCGCAACTGCAACTGCTCACCTGGGCCTTGCAGATCATGCCGGTGTTCTTCTTCGTCGGCGGCTTCTCACACGCGCTTTCCTACCGCTCGCTGAGCCGTCAGCAGCCGGAAGGACCGGGGGGTTCGGTGTACGCGGCGTTCCTGCGCGCCCGGCTGCGGCGGCTGCTGCGCCCCACGATGGTGTTCATCGGGGTGTGGGGCGCCGCGGCGCTGATCATCCAGCTCCTCGGCGGGGGCGGGGGACTCACCGGGGTCTCACTGCGGCTGGTCACCCAACCGCTGTGGTTCATCGGCATCTACCTGGCCATGGTCGCCTTCACCCCGCCGCTGCTGAAGCTCCATGAGCGATACGGCTGGACCGCGTTCGGCGCGCTCGCGGGCGGCGCCGTCGCGGTGGACGTACTGCGGTTCGCGCTCGGCGTTCCGTACGTGGAGTTCCTGAACTTCGCCTTCGTCTGGCTCGCCGTCCACCAACTCGGCTTCCTCCGCGCCGACGGCCGACTGCGCCTCCCCGCCGCCCTGGCGCTCGGCGGCCTCGCCGGAGCGGTCGCGCTGGTCGCCCTCGGCCCGTATCCGCTGTCCATGGTGGGCATGCCGGGCGAGAAGGTCTCCAACATGGCCCCGCCGACCCTGGCGCTGCTGTGCCACGGCCTCTGGCTGGTCGGCGCGGTGCAACTGCTGCGCACCCCCGGCGCCCGCCTCGTGGCCCGCCCCCGCGTCTGGCGCACCGTCGTCGCCGCGAACGGCATCGCGATGACCGCGTTCCTGTGGCACCTCACCGCCATGCTCGGCGTCTACGGCGCCCTCCTCGCCACCGGCACCACCCTCCCCGCCCCGGCCACGGCGGCCTGGTGGGCGCAGACCCCGCCGCGTATCGCCGCCGCGATCGTGCTCACGGCGCTGCTGGTCGCCGCCTTCCGTACCTTCGAACGCCCCTCCCCGTCCGCGCCCTCCGCCATCCCTGGCTCCGGCCCACTGGCTGCCCTCGGCATAGCCTGCTGTCTGCTCGGTGTGCTCGCCCTGTCCATGGTCGGCTTCGCGGGCCTGCTGGAAGGCCGCTCGGCGACGCTGATCGCCTTCCCGGTGACGGCCCCGGTGGCGGTGGGGATGGCGCTGGCGGGGTGGCTGCTGGTGGAGCGGTCCGGGTTCGGGGCACGACGCGGCTCCCCCGGGGGACAACCGGCCTAGCGCACCAGGCCCTTGACGTCGATCGAGAGCAGGAACGGAACGGAGGTTTCCAGCCGGTCGCGGTGTACGCCCGTGGCGACATAGGCGCGCGTCGTGTCGTCCAGCTCGTATGTGCGGATCGCGGGCAGACCGTCCTCGTCCTCGACGCGCCAGAGATGGCGGATGCCGGCGTCGGCGTACAAGCCGGGCTTGTAGCGCCGGTCGCGATCCTCGGACTCGGCGGACACCACCTCGACCACCAGCATGACCTCCTCGGGGAGGAACCGGGTGCGCTCCGGTGCGTAGGGGCCAGGGGCAGGTCGTTCGGGTGTTCGAGATCGGGTGGGCGGTGCCGGTCCGCCGACGGCCGGTGCCGGTCACGGCACTAGGCTGGGATGTCGATCGATCCCCCCGTCAGGAGAGAAATGGCCGTCAACCTGGTCAATGTCGAGGCAGTCAGCAAGGTGTACGGCACCCGTGCCCTGCTCGACGGAGTGTCGCTCGGCGTGTCCGAGGGGGACCGTATCGGTGTCGTCGGGCGCAACGGGGACGGGAAGACCACCCTCATCCGGATGCTCGCCAAGCTGGAGGAGGCCGACACCGGGCGGGTCACCCACAGTGGCGGGCTGCGGCTCGGGGTGCTGACGCAGCATGACTCGCTCGACCCGGGTGCCACCATCCGGCACGAGGTCATCGGCGACCTCGCCGACCACGAGTGGGCCGGGAACGCCAAGATCCGGGATGTGCTCACCGGGCTGTTCGGCGGGCTCGACCTGCCCGGGTTCCCGCAGGGTCTCGACACCGTCATCGCGCCGCTGTCCGGTGGTGAGCGGCGGCGGATCGCGCTGGCCAAGCTGCTGATCGGCGAGCCGGACCTGATCGTGCTGGACGAGCCCACCAACCACCTCGACGTGGAGGGCATCGCCTGGCTCGCCCGGCACCTCCAGGCGCGGCGTTCGGCGCTGGTGTGCGTCACACACGACCGGTGGTTCCTCGACCAGGTCTGCACCCGCATGTGGGATGTGCAGCGAGGCACGGTGTACGAGTACGAGGGCGGCTACTCCGACTACGTCTTCGCCCGCGCCGAGCGGGAGCGCATCGCCGCCACCGAGGAGGTCAAGCGGCAGAACCTGGTCCGCAAGGAGCTGGCCTGGCTGCGGCGCGGGGCGCCGGCGCGGACGTCGAAGCCGCGGTTCCGGGTCGAGGCGGCCAATGAGCTGATCAAGGACGTGCCGCCGCCGCGCGACACGTCCGAGCTGATGAAGTTCGCCACCACCCGGCTCGGGAAGACCGTCTTCGACCTGGAGAACGTGACCGTCCAGGCCGGTCCCAAGGTGCTGCTGAAGCATCTGACCTGGCAGCTCGGTCCCGGTGACCGGATCGGGCTGGTCGGGGTCAACGGCGCCGGGAAGACCTCGCTGCTGCGGGCCATGGCGGAGGCCGCCCGCAGCGAGGGCGAGGTGCAGCCCACTGCCGGGCGGATCGTCAGCGGCAAGACCGTGAAGCTGGCCTACCTCTCGCAGGAGGTCGCCGAACTCGCCCCCGCCCTTCGCGTGCTGGAAGCCGTGCAGCAGGTGCGGGACCGTGTCGATCTCGGCAAGGGGCGGGAGATGACGGCCGGGCAGCTTTGCGAGCAGTTCGGCTTCTCCAAGGACAAGCAGTGGACCCCGGTCGGCGACCTCTCCGGCGGCGAGCGGCGCAGGCTCCAGTTGCTGCGGCTGCTGATGGACGAGCCGAACGTGCTCTTCCTGGACGAGCCCACCAACGACCTCGACATCGAGACCCTGACCCAGCTGGAGGACGTCCTCGACGGCTGGCCGGGGTCGATGATCGTGATCTCGCACGACCGCTTCTTCGTGGAGCGCACCACCGACCAGGTGTACGCGCTGCTCGGTGACGCCGCGCTGCGGATGCTTCCGCGCGGGATCGAGGAGTACCTGGAACGGCGCCAGCGGATGATCGAGGCCGCAGCCCCGGCCCCGGTCGCCCCGGCGGCGGCCGGCAAGTCGGCCGGTCCCGAGAAGTCCGCCGCCGAACTGCGCGCCGCGAAGAAGGAACTCCAGAAGATCGAACGGCAGTTGGACAAGCTCTCCGAGAGCGAGACGAAGCTGCACGCGCAGATCGCCGAGAACGCGACGAACTTCGAAAAGGTGGCGGAGCTCGACGCGAAGCTGCGTGGACTGGCGGCGGAGCGCGAGGAGCTGGAAATGCGCTGGCTGGAGCTGGCCGAGGACTCCTGAACCGTCCGCGCGGCGGGAGACGCCGCCCGCGAGCGGGTCCCGGCCGAACGAACCTGCCGAACGAGCCCGGCGCCCTGATCCAATCGATCGGGGCGCCGGGCCGTTTTGGCGAAGAATTCGGCAATCTGGGGGGCTTCTGGCAGGTAACGGGCGCACAACGTCGAACAAGCGTGTAGCTTGCCGGGTCAACAGGGCTGGGTGGCCGGGGGGCCGACTCCAGGGGTATTGGGGGGTTTGCTCGAATGGGTGTGCGGCTCATGGTGGTCGATGACCACCGATTGCTCGCGGAGGCGCTCGCATCGGCGCTCAAACTGCGCGGGCACCGGGTGCTCGCCGCGGCTGCGCCCACGGCGGGAGCGGCCGAGCTGGTGGTGAGCAGGGCGCCGGAGGTCTGCCTGCTGGGCACGGCGACACCCGCCGAGCCGGGGGTCTTCGACCCGATCGCGCGGATCAAGCGGGAGCGCCCGCAGGTCGCGGTGGTGGTGCTGGGGCCCGTACCGTCGCCGCGCGGGATAGCCGCGGCGTTCGCGGCCGGAGCCTCCGGATACGTGCGCCATGACGAGCGCATCGAAGGCGTCGAGCGCGCCATGATGAAGGCCCGCGCGGGGGAGACGGCGGTCGCGCCGCAGCTCCTCCAGGGGGCCTTCGCCGAGCTGCTGAACCCGGCGGTCCAGCCGGACGACGAAGGGCAGCGCCTGCTGCGGATGCTCACCCCACGGGAAGTGGAGGTCCTCGTCCGGGTGGCCGAGGGCGAGGACACCCGGCTGATCGCCGCGGGCATGGGCATAGCCCCCAGCACCGCCCGCACCCATGTGCAGCGTGTGCTGATGAAACTCGGCGTCGGCTCCAGGCTGGAGGCGGCCGCCCTCGCGGCCCGCACGGGCCTGCTGGACCGCGCTCCGGAAGTGCCCCGGCAGGCTGGTTCCTGACCTGCGCGAACGCGGCTACGGCGCGCGCATAGAGTTCCCACAGATCGATCTGGGACTCTTGAGGCGCTTCGACCGGATTCTCGGCTCCGACGCGCCGCCGACGTCCTGTGTCGGCGCGCGGCCCAAGCGCCGTACGGCGACGAGCGGCGTGGTGACTCCGCCTCGCACACCTCGCGCCGGTCCGAGTCCGAGTCCGGCATGAGCGTGTTCAGGAACGATGTGCGGCCCGGGGCCGCGGCCGAGTGACTGCGAGAGGTGGCGACGACCACATGAGCGACTATCTGGTGACGGGCGGGGCCGGCTATGTGGGCAGTGTCGTGGTGGCACATCTGCTGGAGGCGGGCCACCGGGTGACGGTGCTCGACGATCTGTCCACCGGCCTCCGGGCGGGCGTCCCGGACGGCGCTGAGTTCGTCGAGGGCCGCGTCCAGGACGCCGCCCGCTGGCTGGACCCCGGCTTCGACGGGGTGTTCCACTTCGCCGCGTACTCCCAGGTCGGCGAGTCGGTCGCGGACCCCGAGAAGTACTGGACGAACAACGTCGGCGGGACCATGGCGCTGCTGTCCGCGATGCGCTCGGCGGGCGTGGGCAAGCTGGTGTTCTCGTCCACCGCCGCCACCTACGGCGAGCCGGCCTCGACCCCGATCACCGAGACCGACCCGACCGCTCCCACCAACCCCTATGGCGCCAGCAAGCTGGCCGTCGACCATATGATCAGCGGCCACTGCACCGCGTACGGACTCGGCGCGGCATCGCTGCGCTACTTCAACGTGGCCGGTGCGTACGGCGACTGCGGTGAACGCCACGACCCCGAGTCGCATCTGATCCCGCTGGTCCTCGAAGTGGCTCTCGGTACGCGTGAGGCGATCTCCGTCTACGGCGACGACTACCCGACGCCCGACGGCACCTGCGTACGGGACTACATCCACGTCGCCGACCTGGCCGAGGCGCATCTGCTCGCCATGGACCGGATCACCACCGGCGAGCACCTCATCTGCAACCTCGGCAACGGCAACGGCTTCTCCGTCCGCGAGGTCATCGAGACCGTCCGCAAGGTCACCGGCCATCCGGTGCCCGAGATCGCCGCCGCCAGGCGCCCGGGTGACCCGGCCGTACTCGTCGCCTCCGCCGCCGCGGCCCATGATCGGCTCGGCTGGAGCCCGTCGCGGGCCGACCTGGCCGGGATCATCACCGACGCCTGGGAGTTCGCGCGGGCCAGGGCCGCGGGGCACGGGTGAGATGACGCCGGGCTCAGGGCCGTTACGGCCCCCGAGGGCCGCTGGGCCGCACCCGGCAGGTTCAACCTGATCGGCGAGTACACCGACGTCGACGGCGGCTGCGTACCGCCCTACGCGCTGCCGCGGGCGGCGGTCGCCGCCGTGGCCCGGCCCACCGGGCGCGGCACGCGCGGGTACGGCGCGTACCAGCGGCTACGCGCCGGACTCGAGGCCGCGGCGCGGGGCGCTGGGTGTGCGCGCGCTGCGCGACACCCCCGCCGGTGCAACCGCCCGACCGCTGTGGAGCGCCGGCGCTGACGGGTGCCGGGTATGCCGTCGGGCCCCTGGCACGTGTGCCATGCCCTCACCGGAGCCATGCCAGGCCGAGTGGGGCGTACCGCTCACTCGTCCACGCCGTTGATCAGTGTTCCGCCGGATTCTGCCGGACCCCTGCTGACCGAGGGCCGTGCTCGCCATGGGCCGAACTGCGGGTGCCCTGCGCGGATCCGTACCTGGTGGTGCGGCGGCCCACGGGGCGGGGCTTCGGCGGCTCGGCGACGCTCGTCCCGGAGGGCGAGCGGGACGCGCCCGGCGCCGTGGCGACCACGATCACCCGGGGTTCGCGGCGGCCGGTACGCCGAACCGGGGCCGTCCCCGCAGCCCCGGTCCCATGGCGCCCGACGCCTCCCGTGGAACGGCGGCGTGACGGCTGACAGGGGGCTGTGCCAGGGCGTCATGTCAGTGCGATATGACCGGGAAACGTGCCGATCCCTGTCTACTTCTGTCTCAGAACGAAACACCTGGCACACGGTGAACATGCTGGCCAAACAGTTCTGTCAATGTGCTTCCGCTTCCCGGGCTCAGCCTTACTCTGAAGCACAGCACTGGTGGGGGCCGGTGCTGATCAGGGGGCGAGACGGTCGGGTACGCCGCCCCGGGTGGGGTAATCAAGTCAGAACGCGGCGACGGCCGCCGGTGCGGGCACGGTGCTCCTTCGGGTGCCGTACGAGCGCGGCGGAGCTCGTTGAAGTGTGCCGGAATATTCCGGAATACGCAGCTTGGGGGTGTCGTGGTTCGAATTCGGGTCCTGGTGGTGGACGACCACCGAATCTTCGCCGAGTCGCTGGCCGCGGCGCTCGCGGCGGAGCCGGACGTGGAGGTGGCCGCGGCCGGGAGCGGACCGGCGGCGCTGCGCTGTATGGACCGCGCGGCGGCGGACGGGCGCAGATTCGACGTGATGCTCGTGGACGCGGACCTCGGCGTGGCCGCGGCGGCGGGCGCCGCCCCGGTCATCGCCCGCGCCGTGCCGGACAACGGCGAGGGCGGCTTCGTGGACGGCATATCCCTGGTGGCGGCGGTCCGTTCGGCCCGGCCCGCGGTACGTTCCGTCGTGCTCGCGGAGAAGGACGACCCGCGCCGGGCGGCGCTCGCGCTGCAAGCCGGCGCGTCGGGCTGGCTGGCCAAGGACTGCTCGTTGCAGCGGCTGCTCACGGTGATCCGGGGCGTGCTCCGCGAGGAGACCCATCTGCCGCCCGCGCTGCTCACCGCCGTACTGCGGGAGCTGACCGCGGCGCGCAAGCACCGCACGGAGAGCGAGCAGCTCGTGGAGTCCCTGACTCCGCGTGAACGCGAGGTGCTGCGCTGCATGGTCGCGGGGCTCGGCCGCAAGGCGGTCGCGGAGCGGCTTTTCCTGTCCCCGCACACGGTCCGCACGCATATGCAGAACGTGCTGGGGAAGCTGGGGGTGCACTCCACCCTGGCCGCGGTGGCGCTGGCCCGCCGGGCCGGTGTCGGGCCGGTGGAGCTGGGTCCGGCTGGTCTAGCCGGGAACGTTGTCGAACGGGGCGGTCAACTGGCGTAGCAGCGCGGCCAGTTCGCCGCGCTGGGTCCGGGACAGCTCGGCCAGGATCGCCCGCTCCTGGTCCAGCAGTCCGGCCAGCGCCTGATCGGCGCGGTCCCGTCCCTCCGGGGTGAGCCGGACGAGCACACCGCGCCGGTCGCTCGGATCGGGCAGTCGCTCGACCAGGCCCTTCTTCGCGAGGCGGTCGATGCGGTTGGTCATCGTGCCCGAGGTCACCAGGGTCTGTGTGAGGAGCTGGCCCGGGGAGAGCTGGTAGGGCGCGCCCGCGCGCCGCAGGGACGTCAGGACGTCGAATTCCCAGGGCTCCAGGCTGTGCTCGGAGAACGCCAGCCGGCGCGCGCGGTCGAGATGGCGGGCCAGCCTGGAGATACGGCTGAGCACCTCGAGCGGTTCCACGTCGAGGTCGGGGCGCTCGCGGCGCCAAGCAGCAACCAGTCGGTCGACCTCGTCCTCCATGCTGATCAGTGTAGAGGGTCCCTCGACATGAAGTCTCTTGACGTCAAGATATAGTCGGGTGGACTATGGGGCATGGTCGGGCCGGAACTTCGTTCCGCTTGGCTGCTACCTTCCTGCAAGGGGGCTCGAACATGCATTCCGTACCAACCTGGGATCCTCAGCAGTACCTCCGGCATTCCGGGCATCGCGCCCGCCCGTTCCTCGACCTCCTCGCCCGCATACCCGACCTGCCGCATGACGCCGGGCCGGCCGGCCGGCCCGCCCGTATCGCCGACATCGGCTGCGGACCGGGCAACGTCACCGCCCTTCTCGCCGACCGCTGGCCCGACGCCCGCATCACCGGACTCGACCTCTCCCCGGAGATGCTCGACCGCGCCGAGAGGGAGCACGCGGGCCCCACCCCCGGCGGCGGCTCGATCGACTTCCGCCTCGCCGACGCCGCGCACTGGATTCCCGACGAGCCCTACGACCTGATCGTCTCCAACGCCGCTCTCCAATGGGTGCCCGGCCACCCCGGCTCCTTCGCCGCCTGGATCGACGGCCTCGCGCCCGGCGGCACCTTCGCCTTCCAGGTGCCCGGAAACTTCACCTCACCCAGCCATGCCCTGCTCGGCGAACTGTGCGACTCACCGCGCTGGCGCGACCGCCTCGGCGACCACGGCCGCCGCTTCGTCCACGTCCTGGAGCCTGCCGACTACCTGCTGCGACTGGCCGACCTCGGCTGTGAGACGGACGTCTGGGAGACCACCTACTCCCAGCTCCTCGGCGGCGACGACCCCGTACTCGACTGGGTGAAGGGCACGGCGCTGCGGCCGGTCCTCACCGCGCTCGAGGGGGACGAGTACGCGGCGGCCGAATTCCTCGACCAGTACCGCGACCTGCTCCGCAAGGCCTACCCGCCGGGTCCGCACGGCACGGTGTTCCCGTTCCGCAGGATCTTCGCGGTGGCCCGGAAGGCCGTCCAGACACCGACTGACACCGACTGACACCACCGGCACCGGCAACCGCACAGCACACAGGGGGACCCATGCTCACCGCCGTCGACCACGTCCAGCTCGCCGCACCGACCGGCAGCGAGGACGCACTGCGCGCCTACTACACCGATGTCCTCGGGATGACCGAGATCCCCAAGCCACCGGTCCTGGCCGCACGCGGCGGCTGCTGGTTCCAGGCGGGAGCCGTCGTGCTGCACCTCGGCATCGAGCAGGACTTCCACCCGGCCCGCAAGGCCCACCCCGGCCTACGCGTCACCGGCATCGAGGCCTACGCCGACCGCCTCGCATCCCATGGCGCCAAGGTCGTCTGGGACGACAACCTCCCCGGCCACCGCCGCTTCTACTCGGAGGACCCGGTGGGCAACCGCCTGGAGTTCCTGGAGCCGTTGGCGTGACCCCGGCTGCCCCTCGCCGACGGCCCACCCGTCGGCGAGGGGCACCGGTCACCCTGGCCGCGCCCCGCTCCCCGATCGGGTGAACGACGGCCGAACCCCCTCACGCGGTACACGCCCGCGCATAGCGTCGCGGTGTCGCTTGTGCCGCGGTGGCGCCCGCGCCCAGACTCTGAGAGGTGGTACTTCACGATGACCGCTCTCGCGCACGAGGTGATCCCGGTGGTGGCTGACAGCCCGGTCTCCGATCTGGACGAGGTTCTGTGGCAGGCGTGGAAGGCCATGGATCTCCCCGAGGGCTACCGCGCCGAGATCATCGAGGGAGCCATCGAAGTGTCGCCCACCGGCGTTCGCCGCCACATGGTGCCTATTTTCCGCCTCCGGAAGGCCCTGGACACCCATTTGGCCGACAGTGATTACGAGGTGTTCCATGACGGCAACGTCGTCTACCGTCGCAAGGTCTGGATCCCCGATCTCTTCGTAGGGCCCGCCGATCCCGATGAGATCCCCGACGAATACGGTTGGGGCGTCGACGCCTCCGGGGTGTCCCTGGTCGTCGAGGTCGTCTCGCCGGGCCGCCTCAACACCGAGCGCGACCGGGTGCGCAAGCGCCGTGAGTACGCCCGCGCCGGCATCCCCGTCTACGTCCTCGTGGACGACCACGACGGAGACGGTGTCGTGCTGATCCTCACGACCCCCAACCCCGGGAAGGCCGTCTACGAAGACGAGCACCGGGTCCCGTACGGCACGGACGCGATCGTGCCCTCCGGGCCCGCCAAGGGCCTCGCCATCGGCGCGGAGATCACCCGGAGGCCGGAACCGCCGGAGCAGTCCTGAACCGATCCGACCCGACCCGGAGCGCGCTCAGCTCTTGCGGTGCCCTATCAGCCGAGGCTTCTGCTCAAGGCCGTCCAGGCCGTGCCACGCCAGATTCACCAGATGCGCCGCGACCTCGGCCTTCTTCGGCTTGCGGACGTCGAGCCACCACTGGCCGGTCAGCGCCACCATCCCCACCAGCGCCTGCGCGTACAGCGGCGCCAGCTTCTGGTCGAAGCCGCGGTTCTTGAACTCCATGCCCAGGATGTCCTCGACCTGCGTGGCGATATCGCTGATCAGCGACGCGAAGGTGCCGGTCGACTGGGCGACCGGCGAATCACGCACCAGGATGCGGAAGCCGTCGGTGTACGTCTCGATGTAGTCGAGCAGCGCGAACGCCGCCTGCTCCAGCAGTTCACGCGGATGCCCCGCGGTGAGCGCCCCCGTCACCATGTCCAGGAGCTGGCGCATCTCGCGGTCCACCACCACCGCGTACAGGCCCTCCTTGCCGCCGAAGTGCTCGTACACCACCGGCTTGGAGACCCCGGCCTTCGCCGCGATCTCCTCCACCGAGGTGCCCTCGAATCCACGCTCGGCGAACAGCGCCCGGCCGATGTCGAGCAGTTGCTGGCGTCGTTCCGCCCCGGTCATCCGCACCCTGCGTACCCGCCTGGGCCTTTCGCTGCTGCTGCCGTCAATCGCCACGTCGTCAATCATGCCGTCTTCGCGGGGCGCGTCTGCCGCCGGGCGTCGATCCGGTCCGCGCTGGGCCAGCGTACGTCGTAGGCCCAGCCCGCCAGTTCGAACCAGCGGATCAGCCGGGCGCTGGAGTCGATCTGGCCGCGCATCACACCGTGCCGGGCGCTGGTCGGGTCGGCGTGGTGCAGGTTGTGCCACGACTCGCCGCAGGACAGCACCGCCAGCCACCACACATTGCCCGAGCGGTCCCGGGACTTGAACGGCCGCTTCCCGACCGCGTGGCAGATCGAGTTGATCGACCAGGTGACATGGTGCAGCAGCGCGACCCGTACCAGTGAGCCCCAGAAGAACGCGGTGAACGTGCCCCACCACGACATCGTCACCAGACCGCCGACCAGCGGCGGGATCAGCAGTGACACCACCGTCCACAGCGCGAACTGGCGGGACACCGCCCGCAGCGCGGGGTCCTTGATCAGGTCGGGGGCATACTTCTGCTGCGGCGTCTGCTCCTGGTCGAACATCCAGCCGATATGGGCCCACCACAGACCCTTCATCAGCGCCGGGACCGTCTCCCCGTAGCGCCACGGCGAGTGCGGGTCACCTTCGGCGTCCGAGAACCGGTGGTGCTTGCGGTGGTCCGCAACCCAGCGCACCAGCGGACCCTCCACGGCCAGCGAACCCATCACCGCCAGCACGATCCGCAGCGGGCGCTTCGCCTTGAAGGATCCATGGGTGAAGTAGCGGTGGAAGCCGATCGTGATGCCGTGGCAGCTGATGTAGTACATCGCCACCATCAGTCCCAGATCCAGCCAGCTCACACCCCAGCCCCAGGCCAGCGGTACGGCCGCAAGCAGGGCGAGGAACGGCACCGTGATGAACGCCAGCAGGGCGATCTGCTCGACCGAGCGCTTCTTGTCGCCGCCGAGCGTGGCGAGGGGGAGAGCGGGTCCACCCTCTGGGTTCTTGTCGTGTCCTTCGTGTTCGTCATGGGGGTGTTGGGCGTCGTCGATCACATCGGGGCTTGTGGTCATGGGGGTCCCCTGGCGGGTGAGATGTGCGAATGGTCCGCGGTTGGCTGTGACTGACCGCGGCTGTCTGTAGCGGGTGGCCGTCTGCTGTCGTCTGGGCCGTATGTGGCTTCTGTACCCGTCTGTGGCTTCTGTAGCCGTATACGGCCGTCTATGGCTGTCCGTGTCTGTCTACGGTTCCGTAACCTACGGCGTCGTAAGTATGGCAGCGCGCAGCCTCGCGGCAAGAGGGCCCTGGCCGACGCCGCGAGAGCGGCCGCCTATCCTGTTCCCCGTCGGACAGCGCGGTCCGCAAGACTCCGGAAACCCCTCCAGACGTGCTCAAACACTGCAAGGAGCCGCACCTGTGAGCAGTGCCGACAACACCTCAACCGCCAGCGCCGAACTGCGCTCGGACATCCGCCGACTGGGCGATCTGCTCGGCGAGACCCTCGTACGCCAGGAAGGCCCGGACCTCCTGGACCTGGTCGAGCGGGTCCGCGCCCTCACCCGTACGGACGGCGAGGCAGCCGCCGCGCTGCTCGGCGACACCGACCTGGAGACCGCCGCCAAGCTCGTACGGGCGTTCTCCACGTACTTCCACCTGGCGAATGTCACCGAACAGGTGCACCGCGGGCGTGAGCTGCGGGAACGGCGCGCAGCCGAGGGCGGGCTGCTGTCCCGTACCGCCGACATGCTCAAGGACGCCGACCCGCAGCACCTGCGTGAAACGGTGCGCAACCTCAACGTACGGCCCGTGTTCACGGCCCACCCCACCGAAGCGGCCCGCCGCTCCGTACTCAACAAGCTCCGGCGCGTCGCCGAACTCCTCGAAACCCCGGTCATCGCCGCCGACCGGCGCCGCCACGACCTGAGGCTCGCCGAGAACATCGACCTCGTCTGGCAGACCGACGAGCTTCGCGTGGTCCGCCCCGAGCCCGCCGACGAGGCCCGCAACGCCATCTACTACCTGGACGAACTCCACGCGGGCGCCGTCGGCGACGTACTCGAGGACCTCGCCGCCGAACTCGAACGCGTCGGCGTCGAGCTGCCCCCCGGCACCCGCCCGCTCACCTTCGGCACCTGGATCGGCGGCGACCGCGACGGCAACCCAAACGTCACCCCCGACGTCACCCGCGACGTACTGATCCTCCAGCACGAGCACGGCATCACCGACGCGCTCGAATCCATCGACCAGCTACGCGCCCTGCTGTCGAACTCCATCCGCTACACCGGAGCCACCGAGGAACTCCTCGAATCCCTCCAGGCCGACCTCGAACGCCTCCCCGAGATCAGCCCCCGCTACAAGCGGCTGAACGCCGAGGAGCCCTACCGCCTCAAGGCCACCTGCATCCGGCAGAAGATCGTCAACACCCGCAAGCGCCTCGCCAAGGGCCGCGCCCACGAGCCGGGCCGCGACTACCTCGGCAGCGCGGAACTGCTGCACGACCTGGCACTCATCCAGACCTCACTGCGCGCCCACCGCGGTGCCCTGTTCGCCGACGGCCATCTCGACCGCACCATCCGCACCATCGCCGCCTTCGGGCTCCAGCTCGCCACCATGGACGTACGCGAGCACGCCGACGCCCACCACCACGCACTCGGCCAGCTCTTCGACCGGCTCGGCGAGGAGACCTGGCGCTACGCCGACATGCCGCGCGACTACCGGCAGAAGCTGCTCGCCAAGGAGCTGCGCTCCCGCCGGCCGCTCGCCCCCACCCCCGCACCCCTGGACGCCGCCGGGGCCAAGACCCTCGGCGTGTTCCACGCGGTCAAGGAAGCCTTCGAACGCTTCGGCCCCGAGGTCGTCGAGTCGTACATCATCTCGATGTGCCAGGGCGCCGACGACGTGTTCGCCGCCGCCGTACTCGCCCGCGAAGCCGGACTGATCGACCTGCATGCCGGCTGGGCGAAGATCGGCATCGTGCCGCTGCTGGAGACCACCGACGAACTGAAGGCAGCCGACGTCATCCTCGACGGCATGCTCGCCGACCCCTCCTACCGGAGGCTCGTCGCCCTGCGCGGCGATGTCCAGGAGGTCATGCTCGGCTACTCCGACTCGTCCAAGTTCGGCGGTATCACCACCTCCCAGTGGGAGATCCACCGAGCCCAGCGCCGGCTGCGTGACGTCGCACACCGCTACGGGGTGCGGCTGCGGCTCTTCCACGGGCGCGGCGGCACCGTCGGCCGCGGCGGCGGCCCCACCCACGAGGCCATCCTCGCCCAGCCCTGGGGCACCCTCGAAGGCGAGATCAAGGTCACCGAACAGGGCGAGGTCATCTCCGACAAGTACCTGATCCCCTCCCTGGCCAGGGAGAACCTGGAACTGACGGTCGCCGCGACCCTCCAGGCCTCCGCCCTGCACACCGCCCCGCGCCAGCCCGACGAGGCCCTCGCCCGCTGGGACGCCGCGATGGACACCGCGTCCGACGCCGCCCACGCCGCCTACCGGCGCCTGGTCGAAGACCCGGACCTGCCCGCGTACTTCTTCGCCGCCACCCCCGTCGACCAGCTCGCCGAACTCCACCTCGGCTCGCGCCCCTCACGCCGTCCCGACAGCGGCGCCGGACTCGACGGACTGCGGGCCATCCCCTGGGTGTTCGGCTGGACCCAGTCACGGCAGATCGTGCCCGGCTGGTACGGCGTCGGCGCCGGACTCAAGGCGATGCGGGACGCCGGACTCGACTCCGCCCTCGAAGAAATGTATGAGAAGTGGCATTTCTTCCGTAACTTCATCTCCAACGTAGAGATGACCCTCGCCAAGACCGACCTGCGCATCGCCCGGCACTACGTCGACACCCTCGTACCCGAACACCTCAAGCACGTCTTCGCCACCATCGAAACCGAGCACGCCCTCACCGTCCAGGAAGTACTGCGGATCACCGGCGGCAAGCAGCTCCTCGACTCCAACCCGGCACTCCAGCAGACCTTCGCCATCCGCGACGCCTACCTCGACCCGATCTCCTACCTCCAGGTCTCCCTGCTCGCCCGCCAGCGGGCAGCAGCCGAAGCCGGCGAGGAAGCCGACCCGCTGCTGTCACGAGCACTGCTGCTCACCGTCAACGGAGTCGCCGCCGGGCTGCGCAACACCGGCTGACACCCGCGCCGCATACGCATACGGAAGGAGGCGGGGGTCTGGAACGACCGGACCCCCGCCTCCCGCGCGCGCTCGATCGGACGCGCTCGATCGGACGCGGCTCGATCAGAGCGCGAAGAACGCCCCCAGCAGCAGCGCCCCACCAGCCGCCGCCACCCCCCAGGCGACCCGCGCCAACCGCAGCCCGCCCCCGATCACCAGCGCCGCGAGCAGCAGCGCCCCGCCCAGCGGCACCCACGCGTGCAGCGCCCCCGGCCAGCCCGCACGCACCACTTCGTCCGTGCCCGGCTTCACCACCACATCCAGCCGCTCGCCCCTGGCCACCGCCACCGACCGGCCGATCGTCATACCGTCACGGGCCCCCGGAGACCCCTCCGGATCAAACGGCCCCGTACACGTCTGCGCACCACACCGCTCCACCGTCAGCGTGCCGTGCTCACGCCCCTTGGACAGCACCACATGCTGCGCCGTTCCCCACGACGACCACACCCCGGCGGCCAGCAGCAGCACCGCCACCAGCACCATGGCGGCGCGACGCCCATGCTCGACCACCAGGCCGGACGGCTTCCGCTTCCGTTCCTGCTTCCGCCTCCGTGACGCCGGCTTCCGGGACGACTCGCGCTTCATGGAGCGCGATCCTTCGGTACCCGCCCGCACCAGGTCAACCTCCGACCGGTGCTATGAGGGGCTTGTCAGGAGTTGTACGTGCTCTGCGCCCGCTCCAGGCCATCCGACACCAGACACTCCACCGAGTCCGCCGCCCGGTCCACGAAGTAGCCCAGCTCCTTGCGCTCAGCCGACGAGAAATCCTTCAGGACGAAATCCGCCACCTGCATCCGGCCCGGCGGCCGCCCGATACCGAACCGCACCCGGTGATAGTCGGCACCCATCGCCTTCGTCATCGACTTCAGCCCGTTGTGGCCGTTGTCCCCGCCACCCAGCTTCAGCCGCAGCACCCCGAAGTCGATGTCCAGCTCGTCATGCACGGCCACGACGTGGTCCACGGGCACCTTGTAGAAATCCCGCAGCGCCGTCACCGGCCCGCCCGACAGATTCATGTACGACATCGGCTTCGCCAGGATCACCCGGCGGTTCGTCGGACCCGGAGGACCGATCCGCCCCTCCACCACCTGCGCCTGTGCCTTCGTCGCCCGCTTGAACTTCCCGCCCATCCGCTCGGCGAGCAGATCGGCCACCATGAACCCCACATTGTGGCGGTTGCCCGCGTAGTCCGGCCCGGGATTGCCGAGCCCCACGACCAGCCAGGGAGCCGCCGCGTCCGTCGTCATCTGCTGCATGTCTCCTTCATAGCAACACCGCCCCCCGCGCCGGACGGCACGGGGGGCGGTGACAGCGAAAAGCAGGAACAGGGCCTGATCAGCCCTCGGCGCCCTCAGCGGGAGCAGCCTCGGCCTCAGGGGCCTCCTCACCCTCGGTCGGCTCCTCGGCCTGCGCGGCCAGAACCTGAAGGACTACAGCGTCCTCGTCCACGGCAAGGGTGACACCCTTGGGCAGCTCGACGTCCTTCGCCACGACGGAGGCACCGGCCTCAAGGCCCTCGACGGACACCGAGAAGGACTCGGGGATGTGGGTGGCCTCGGCCTCGACCGGCAGCGCGTTCAGAACGTGCTCCAGCAGGTTGCCACCCGGAGCCAGCTCGCCCTCGGCGTGCACCGGCACCTCGACGGTGACCTTCTCGCCGCGCTTCACCAGCAGCAGGTCGACGTGCTCCAGGAAGCCCTTCAGCGGGTCACGCTGCGCGGCCTTCGGGATCGCCAGCTCCTTCTTGCCCTCGATGTCCAGCGCCAGCAGGACGTTCGGCGTACGCAGCGCCATCAGCAGCTCGTGGCCCGGCAGGGTGATGTGGATCGGGTCCGAACCGTGGCCGTACAGAACGCCGGGAACCTTGTCCTCGCGACGGATACGGCGGGCGGCACCCTTGCCGAACTCGCTGCGGATCTCGGCGGTGATCTTCACCTCGGACATATGCACTCCTCGTAAGCGGTGACGAAACGGAACAGTCACCCGGCCACGACTGGCCTGCTACGAAGAGCGCGTCGATAACGGACCGCCGTACACACGCGTACATGCGTATGAGTACGGCCTCCCTCGCCGAGCAACCTGTGCAGTCTACTCGGCGGGGAGGCCGCCCCGGAAATCGATCTAGCCCAAGCCCAAGTCCCAGCCCGGGCCGATGGTTCTTACTGCTCCTCGAAGAGGCTCGTCACCGAACCGTCCTCGAACACCTCACGCACCGCGCTCGCGATCGTCGGCGCGATCGACAGCACCGTGATCTTGTCCAGCTCCAGATTGCCCGGATCCGGCAGCGTGTTCGTGAACACGAACTCGCTCACCTTCGAGTTCTTCAGCCGGTCAGCCGCCGGGCCCGACAGCACACCGTGCGTCGCCGTCACGATCACGTCCTCGGCGCCATGCGCGAACAGCGCGTCAGCCGCGGCACAGATCGTGCCACCCGTGTCGATCATGTCGTCTACCAGCACACACACCCGGCCCTCGACATTGCCGACCACCTCATGGACCGTGACCTGGTTCGCCACGTCCTTGTCGCGACGCTTGTGCACGATCGCCAGCGGAGCGTCCAGACGGTCACACCAGCGGTCCGCCACCCGCACCCGGCCCGCGTCCGGCGAAACGACCGTCAGCTTCGAACGGTCCACCTTCGCACCCACGTAGTCCGCCAGCAGCGGCAGCGCGAACAGGTGATCCACCGGACCGTCGAAGAACCCCTGGATCTGGTCCGTGTGCAGATCGACCGTGAGAATCCGGTCCGCACCCGCCGTCTTCATCAGATCGGCCACCAGTCGCGCCGAGATCGGCTCGCGGCCCCGGTGCTTCTTGTCCTGGCGGGCGTAACCGTAGAACGGGACGATCACGGTGATGCTCCGGGCAGAAGCCCGCTTCAGAGCATCGATCATGATCAACTGTTCCATGATCCACTTGTTGATGGGAGCCGTGTGGCTCTGGATCAGAAAGCAATCCGCCCCACGCGCCGACTCCTGGAAACGGACGTAGATCTCACCATTGGCGAAATCGAACGCTCGCGTCGGCACCAGGCCCACACCCAACTGGTGCGCAACCTCCTCCGCCAGCTCGGGGTGGGCGCGGCCGGAGAAGAACATCATCTTCTTCTCGCCGGTCGTCTTGATCCCGGTCACAACACTGTCTCCTCAGCCGTGTCGCTCTGGTGCTGATCCGCGCGTCCCTGCAAACGGCGAGCCAGCCAGGGGGGTGTGCACCCTTGGGACATCCCCAGGTCCCCTACATGTGCACGTATCACGGTACGCCGAGAACGGCGCGCCTGTTTCCGGTCAGCCTTCGTCGTTGAACTGCCGAACCGCCTCAGCAGCCGCCTGCGCCGCAGCACTCCCCGGCCGCTTGCGAGCCACCCAACCCTCGATATTCCGCTGCTGCCCACGGGCCACAGCCAGCGAACCCGGAGGCACATCCTTGGTGATCACCGACCCCGCCGCCGTGTACGCACCGTCCCCCACTGTGACAGGAGCAACAAACATGTTGTCCGAACCCGTCTTGCAATGTGAACCGATCGTCGTGTGATGCTTCGACTCGCCGTCGTAGTTCACAAACACACTCGCCGCGCCGATGTTCGTGAAATCACCGATCGTCGCATCACCCACATATGACAGGTGCGGAACCTTCGTCCCCTCACCGATCGAGGCGTTCTTCATCTCCACGTACGTACCGGCCTTCGCCCGCGGACCGAGCCGCGTACCCGGACGCAGATAAGCGAACGGACCCACCGACGCGCCCTCACCGATCACAGCCGACTCGGCCACCACGTTGTCCACGCGCGCGCCACTGCCCACCGTCGTGTCCCTCAACCGCGTGTTCGGACCCACCTCGGCATCCCCGCCGATATGCGTGGCACCCAGAAGCTGCGTACCCGGATGAACCACCGCGTCAGGCTCGAACGTCACCGACACATCCACCAGCACCGACGACGGATCCACCACCGTCACACCCGCCAGCATCGCCCGCTCCAGCAACCGCCGATTCAGCAGCCCACGAGCCTCAGCCAACTGCACACGGTTGTTGATCCCCAGGATCTCCCGGTGATCTCCCGCCACCGACGCACCCACCCGGTGCCCCGCCTCACGAAGAATGCCCAGCACGTCGGTGAGGTACTCCTCACCCTGCACGTTGTCCGTACGCACCTTGCCCAGCGCGTCCGCCAGCAACTGCCCGTCGAACGCGAACACCCCGGAATTGATCTCCCGGATCCCGCGCTCCGCGTCACTCGCGTCCTTGTGCTCCACGATCGCCGTCACCGCACCCGACGCCGCATCACGCACGATCCGGCCGTAACCCGTGGCATCCGGCACCTCGGCCGACAGCACCGTCACCGCGTTGCCATCAGCGGCATGCGTCGCAACCAGCGCACCCAACGTCTCACCGGACAGCAGCGGAGTATCGCCGCAGACCACCACCACGATCCCCTCAGGCGCCCGCCCCAACTCTCCGAGCGCCATCCGCACCGCATGGCCGGTGCCGTTCTGCTCCGCCTGAAACGCCGTACGCGTACCCGGGTAGTGCGCTGCCAGGTGCTCCTTGACCTGCTCGCTCGCATGGCCGACCACGACGACAAGCTCCTGCGGGTCCAGCTCGCGGGCGGCGGAGACGACATGCCCGACGAGTGAACGCCCGGCGATGTCATGGAGGACCTTGGGGGTCTTCGACTTCATGCGGGTGCCCTCACCCGCTGCGAGGACGACGACGGCTGCCGGGCGGTTGGCGCTCACGGGAATGCCCTTCGGCTCTGGGTGGTGGACAACCGAAGGATAGCGGGGGGTTTCAGGAGTGAAATGAGGGCGGGTCCTGACCGGAGAGGTCAGGACCCGAACCAAGCAAGGCTCCCCCGCCAGGACTCGAACCCGGACATAAGACACCAAAAGCCTCAGTGCTACCCATTACACCACAGGGGAATATAAACCGAGTAAACCGGACATTCTGCCGGGTTACCGGGTTGCACCCAACACTATGCCGTACCAAGCGCCTTCCATGCGACGGTAGAGATCGGCACTCTTGGTGGCATGGGTGATGAGGTAGCCCCGATAGGCCTCTGCGGCGTTCTTCCGGACGGTCCTGGGATTGTGGCGCTTGAGGGTTGTCTTCTTGAAGCTTGTCGGATCGACTCCCGCGAGGTCGGCTCGGAACCGCTCGGCCTCACCCGTGTCGGCGGTCTCGTGGGTGCTCACCCGGAAGTGCATTCGGCTCGCCTTTCACGAGCCTGTGCAGGATGTCGTTGTTGTCGATGTGGAGCCGGTCGCGGATCTGGCGGAGGCTGAGGCCTTCGCGGCGCAGGTGATGGCTTGGGTGCGGAGGCCTTCGAAGTCGGCGTATTTGCCGTTCGTGGTGGGCATGGGGTCAGGCTCTGGCGGAATGCAGGATTCCGTGTCGAAGATGTGCTCGATTCGGTAGTTCGTGCGGGTCTGGGCGGTTTGAGTGGGTGTTCGATCACATTGTGTGCTGTTGGCGTCACGGAAATCCGGTGGACGCTTTCCGTAGTCTGTGAGGCATGACCACAACGGGGGCACACCAGGACTCGGCGGGCACCGGAGCCCGTTCCTGGCTGTGGTGGGGGAGACGGCGCAGCGCGGTGCTGGATGTGGGCCTTGGGCTCGTGTCCGCGTTGGAGTGTGCACTGGAGGGGGTGCGGTTCGCCCAGACGGCGGGGCTTGCGGTGCCGCTCGGGGTGCTCTTCGGGCTGGTCGCCGGGTCGGTGCTGGTGTTGCGGCGGCGGTGGCCGGCGAGTGTGGTGCTTGTTTCGATCGCGATCACGCCTGCGGAGATGGGCTTCGTGATGGGGATCGTGGGGCTGTACACGCTTGCCGCGTCGGAGGCGCCGAGGCGGATCATCGTCGCGTTGTCTGGGATGTCCCTGCTGGGGACGTTGATCGTGACGTTTGTGCGGACTCGGCAGGATGTGGCGTCGGCGGATTTCGATCCGGGTTCCTGGTATGTGCCGCTGGTGTCGCTGGTGATGTCGGCGGGGCTGACGGCGCCGCCGTTGCTGCTGGGGCTGTATGTGGGGGCGCGGCGCCGGTTGATGGAGAGTCTGCGGGAGCGGGCGGTCAGTCTGGAGCAGGAGCTTTCGCTGCTGGCGGATCGGGCGGAGCAGCAGGCGCAGTGGGCGCGTACGGAGGAGCGGACGCGGATCGCGCGTGAGATGCACGATGTGGTGGCGCACCGGGTGAGTCTGATGGTGGTGCACGCGGCGGCGTTGCAGGCGGTGGCTCTGAAGGATCCGCAGAAGGCGGTGCGGAACGCGGCGCTGGTGGGGGACATGGGCCGGCAGGCGTTGACGGAGTTGCGGGAGATGCTGGGCGTGCTGCGTGCGGATGACGCCGTTGGCGTGGGGGGCGCGGCCGGTGGGCGTCCGGCGGCTGTGGGGCGTGTGGTCGCGGCACCGCGCGTGCCGTTGGCCACGGTGGGGGAGGCGGCGGCTGCGGCTGCTGTGGCGGCGGCGGAGGCGGAGGAGGGTCCGTCGCTGGCGGATCTGGAGCCGTTGGTGGAGCAGTCCCGGTTGGCGGGGATGGTTGTGGAGCTGGTGGTGCAGGGCGAGGTGGTGCGTCCGTATCGGGCGGTGGTGGAGCAGACGGCGTACCGGGTGGTGCAGGAGGCTCTGACGAACGTCCACAAGCATGCGGCGGGCGCGCGGACGTGGGTCCGGGTGGCGCATCGGGCGGGGGAGATCGCGATGCAGGTGGAGAACGGGCCGTCGGAGTGCGGTGCGGCGGACGCGGGCCTGCCGAGTGGCGGTAATGGTCTGGTGGGGATGCGGGAGCGGGTGTCGGCGCTGGGTGGGGTGTTTGTGTCGGGGCCTACGGACGCGGGTGGATTCCGGGTGTCGGCGGTGCTGCCGTCACCGTGATGGCCTGGCCAGGGCTGGGCTGGGCGCCGGTGGTCGGAGGGCGGTGATCAGCGGCGCCGGTCAGTGGCGGTGGGCGGGCCGGGTTCCGACAGGGTCAGGGTGCGGTGAGCCGGGTCGGCTGGGCGCCGGTGATCAGGGTGCCGAGGGCGTCGTCGATGGTGGGCCCGAGGTACCAGTCCCCGGTGTGGTCGAGGCTGTAGACGCGCCCTTCGGTGTCGATCGCCAGTACGGCCTGTGCGTCGCCTTCTTCGCCGAGTGGTGCGAGCCGGGTGTCGAGGGCGCGGCCGAGGTCGCCGAGGGTGCGGGCGAGGTGGAGTCCGGCGAGTGGGTCGAAGCGGATGGCGGTGGGTGCGATCTGGCGGCCTCGTCCGGGTGGGGTGATGCGGAGGCCGCCGAATTCCGCCCAGGCTTCGACGGCTGCGGGGAAGACGGTGTGGCGGTGGCCGGCGGGGGGCTGGTGGGCGCGCAGGGCGTCGGCCCAGTGTTCGGCTTGCTTTATGTCCCAGCGTCCGGGTTGCCAGCCGGCTTGGCGTAGCGCGGCGTCGACGGATACGGGGAATCGGGTGCTGTTGTGCTCGGTCACGATCCGGGTCTGCCGTCCTCGTCTGGTCGTCTCGTCCTGCATTTTTCGTCTCCGGCGGGGGCCAGCTGCTACTGGGCCGGATCGATGGTCCGTACGCCGAAGTGGGCGAGCATCGCGGCGCAGGAGCGGCAGGGGGCCGCGTAGCTGCCGTGGAGGGGGTCGCCGTCTTCGCGTATGCGGCGTGCGGTGATTTTGGCTTGCTTGAGAGAGCGCCGGGCTTCGCCGTGGGTGAGGGGTTTGCGCTGGGCGCGTTTGGAGCGCGTGGTTTCGGCGGCGGTGAGGTGGCGGGAGAGCAGGATCGCTTCGGGGCAGCGTCCGGTGAAGCGTTCGCGCTGGCCGCTGGTGAGGGTGTCGAGGAAGTCCTGTACGAGGGGGTGGAGGGCGGGTGGCTGGTCGGCTCTGCCCGCGGTGCAGGTGAGGGTTTCGCCACGGACGGAGAGGGCTGCCGCGACGGTGGGGAGTATGCCGTCGCGTCTGAAGCGCGGGATCGGGATGTGCCCGGAGTCGTGTGAGTGGCTCCAGTTGAGCCTTGGGTCCCCGGTCGTCGTTCCTGTTGGCGCCGTGTGCATGGTGCGTCTTCGTCCCTCCCGTGCCGCGACGCCGGCCGTCGCTGTGCACGCCCCCGAGTTGAAGGGACAGCCTGCCAAATGGGACGGGCCGTGTGGAAGCGGGGTGGTGGAATCGTGCGGGCGTGTCGCGGTCGCCCGGCTGTGGGTCACGTGCCGGTGGCGAGGTGTTACGGAGTGGTGGCGGGCCTGGGGGTGGCCGGGGGCGGGGGCGGTGGCACCTGTCGTATCACCGCATAGGCTGTGGTCAGTCAGCCAGATTCAGCAGGGGGCAACCGCCATGACGACAGGTCGGCAAGGACTGGGGGTCACTTCCGGTCCCCGGGCCGGTGGACACGCCGAGCCGCCGAACGCTGCCTACGCCGGGCAGGTCGTGCACTTCCCGGATCCGGTGAGGGCCGCCCGTTACCCCGCGGGGGTGCGGGTGGATGAGCGTGGTTATCCGGATTTCTCGCCGTTCGCGCGGGCTGCCGCGGAGGTCGCCGATCCGCCTGAGGGTTTCGGTGTCGATGAACTGCGGCTTACGGACTATGTGTCGGCGAATGCCGCGCTCGCCGCCGCTGGGCATGAGTTGTGGGACACGATTCCGCCGGTGGCGACGCCGCATGGCTGGACGTGGCATCACGTGGTCGGCGGGCGCCGGCTTGAGCTGGTGCCGGTCGAGGTGAAGGCGCTGCTGCGGCATCACGGTGGTGTCGCGACGGCTGCGGTGGACCATGACAAGCGGGGTACGCGCCCGCTGCAGGAGCTCAGGCCGGTCCATTTCGGGCTGCCGAAGGGTTCGGTTTCGGTGACCGAGCAGCAGTTGGCGGGTGTAGAGGAGGACTTGGGGTATCGCCTTCCTGGGGCGTACCGGTCCTTTCTGAAGGCGGCGGGCGGCTGTGCTCCGGTGGGTGTCGGGCTGGACGTGGGGCTTGGGCTGCTGATCGACCAGCCGTTCTTCACGGTGCGTGACGAGGCCGCGGTCAATGACCTGGTGTATGCGAACAAGTGCCTGCGGGACCATCTGACGAAGGACTACCTGGGTGTCGCGTTCGTGCAGGGCGGTCTGCTGGCGGTGAAGGTCCGCGGTAGCGCGTCGGGTTCGGTCTGGTTCTGTGCGTATGACGATGCCCGTGATCAGGACGGCTTGTCGGTGAACGAGCGGGTGGAGCGGCTGCTGCTGCCGTGTGGTGAGGATTTCGACGCGTTCTTGTCGCGTCTGGCGGGTAGTCCGCCGGAGTTGGAGTCGGTGGCGAACCTGATGGTGGACGGCGGCTTCGCGCGCGCGGTCCCGGTCGCGGTGGAGGGGTGACGGCCGGATGGTGACTTTCGCGCAGGCGCAGGAGCGCGCTGAGGAGTGGGTCAACGGTGACGTGCCCGCGCAGCTGCACCGGGAGGTGCGGGTCAGGGAGTTCGAGCTGGGCTTCGTGGTGTGGGCGGAGGACCGTGCCGGGGGCCCGGCGTCGGATGCCGGCCGGCAGCGGCTGGTGATCGCCCGGGACAGTGGGGAGGCCACTCTGTGGCCCGCGCTGCCGGTGGGTGAGGTGATCCGGCGTTACGAGGAGGAGTACGGCGCTCCGCGGGGTGAGGAGACTCCGGCCGCGGCGCCGGCTGAGCGTATCGATCAGAACCAGACGTCGTTCCTGCTGAGTCCGCCCGAATGGATTCAGGAGGCGGCGGACAGGCTGGGCATCACGGAGCAGCGTGCGGACGGCGGCGCGCCGCCGGAGGAGTCCGGCGAGTCGGCCGTGTCGGACCGGGTGCCGCCCGCCCCGGATCCCGTTTCCGCCATACCCGCCATACCCGCCGTGTCCGCGTCGACTGCTGACCCGACTCCTTGGGCGGGGACGGATACGAGCTCCCGTCCCGGTGAGGCGGCCGATGGTACGGATGGCTCGGTGCCGCTGCCCGAGACGGTGTTCGCGCCGCCGCTGTCGGGTTCCGACGCCGATGACGTGCCGCCGCCCTCGGTGGGCGCGGACCTGCCGACCGCGTTGATGTCCGGTGGCAGCGCCCTGCCGCCGACCGCGGTCACCCCGGCGTTCGACGTGCCGGGGCGGCAGGACGCCAGGGTCGCGCGGGATCAGCCGGGGCAGCAGGGTCAGCCCGTGGACCAGCCGCCCGCGTCCGCGGCACCTGCTGCCCGGGTCGGCGGCGATATCGCCGATGCCGCCACCAGCAAGGCCGTGCTCCCGCCGCGTGGTACGCGTACCTCGCGTGGCGGCGGCGCGATGACGCCTCCGCCGCCGGCTCCTCCGGGTGTTCCCGGTGCGCGGCCGGTCGCTGCCCCGACGCCGCCGCCCGGCGCTTCCGACGTCGGGTACGTGCCGACGCAGATGGTGCCGCGGCAGGTGCCGGACGGTCCGCAGCCGGCCCAGCCTCCGGGGCCGCCCGGCCCGCCGGGTGCTCCGGGCGTCCCCGGTACTCCGCCCGGTGTACACCACGCGGCGACGATGCTGGCGAACCCGAGTCCGAATCCGGCGCACGGCGGTGCTGCTGCTCCCCAGCCTCCGGGTCCGCCGGGTCCTCCGGGTGCGCCGCCTGTTCCCGGTCCCCCGGCCGGAGGTGTCCACCACGAGGCGACCGTACTGGCGAACCCGAACCCGATGCAGGGTCCGCCGCCCCCGGCTCCGGCACCGTTTCCGCAGCCTCCGACCCAGCCGCAGCCTTCGTCCCAGGCCGCGTACGGGTATCCGCAGCAGCCCCCGACCGGTCTGCCGACCGTCGGCCCCGGCTACCAGGCCGTGCTGCGCTACCGCGCGCCCGACGGTTCGGAGCAGCGGTTGATCCGCCGCTCCGCGCCGGGCACCCCGCACCCGGAGTGGCAGATCTACCACGAGCTGCGCGCCATGAACGTGCCCAACGACCAGGTGCTCGAACTGCACACCGAGCTGGAGTCCTGTGAGCTGCCCGGTGGCTACTGCGCCCGGATGATCCGGGAGACCTGGCCGCAGGCGCGGATCACCAGCATCGCCTCGTACGGCAGGGACCATGCGAGCAGGCAGGGCGGGATGCGGCAGCTGCTCACCCACCAGGGCGAACTGCACCAGGTCGCGGACGGTCCGGCGCGCCCGGTGCCGGTGCGTGCGCCGCTGCCCCAGGTGCAGCCGGCGCCTCCGCTGCCGCCGGAGGGGATCGCGCAGGAGCTGGTAGGGGCGTTCGGTCCGCAGGGCATCTGCCGTTTCGACCAGCGGGCGGTGTCCCGTCAGGGCGTGCCGGATCTGGTGGCGCGGACTCTGGTGTGGGCGGGGCTGCCAGCGGACTTCGGGCCGTTCTTCTGGGCGCAGCCCGCTCAGCCGGTTGTGCCGACGCTGGCGGAGCTGGCCCAGCAGCGCCAGGTGCAGCCGGCGTCGGACGCGGCTTCGTATCTGGTGGTGGGTACCGACTTCGGCAAGGCGATCTGCGTCCAGTACGGCACGGCGCATATCGTCGCGGTTCCGGTGGAGGCGGGTCCTGGCGGTCAGCCGGTGGCTCCGCAGTTCGTGAACAGCGGGCTGCCGGAGTTCACTCGCTGTCTGGCGATGCTGGGCCGGATGTGGCGGTTGCGGTTCGGGCTCGATCCGGAGCAGGCGGGCCGCTGGACGGTCGACTTCCAGGCGCAGCTCGCGGCGCTGGATCCGGCGGCGCTGTCGTCGCCGGAGAGCTGGTGGTCGGTGCTGCTCGAGCAGATGTGGGACGGGCTGATCTGACCCGCCGCATGGCTGCTTGAGCTGGATGAACGAGAGGGCGTCCGAGCCGCGTCGCGCGGATCGGACGCCCTGCGTCGTCTGCCGTGGTTGCTGTGCGTCCGTTCCTACGTCACTGCGGTGTCGGTGCCGCCGCACCCGCCAGGATGGTCGGCTCCACCGCCTCGTAGTCCTCCCGCTGGGCTTCGGCGTCCTCCGGGGAGAGGATCGTGCCGAGCCAGCCGGCGAGGAAGCCGAGCGGCACCGAGACCAGGCCGGTCGTGGTGAACGGGAACCAGTTGAAGTCCTCGCCGGGGAAGACCGCCTGGGGGGAGCCGGAGACCATGTTGCTGCCGGTCATCAGGATGATCGCGGCGAGCGCGCCCACCAGGAGTGTGCAGAGCAGGCCCTTGCGGGTGTACCGGCGCCAGAACAGGGTGTAGACGAGTGCCGGGGCGACGGCGGACGCGCCGACGCAGAACGACAGCGTGACCAGCGCCGAGAGGTTCCAGTGCTGGACGGACGCGGCGACGGCGATGGCGCCGAGGCCGACGATCGCCGCCGCGGTGCGGGCGATGCTCATTTCGGCGGTGTGGCTGAGCCGCTTGCGGCGCAGCCCGTGGGCGATGAGGTCGTGCGCCAGGCTGTTGGCGCAGGCCAGGGTGATTCCGGCGACCGACGCGAGCAGGGTGAGGAAGATCGCGGTAGCCACCGCGGTGAACAGGAGTGATTCGCCGGTGCTGGGGTTCTGGCCCAGCAGCGCCTGGGTGACCAGCAGGAACGAGCTCTTGCCCTGGGGATCGGCGATGACCAGGACCTTGTGGCCCACGATCGCGGCGGCACCGAAGCCGATCACGGCGATCAGCAGGCAGGTGACGACGACGGTGGACACGGCCCACGACATGGAGCGGCGTACGGCGGTGGCGCTGCGGGCGGTGAACATGCGCATGGTGATGTGCGGCAGTACCGCCGCACCGAGTACGACGGTCAGCTGTGCGCTGATCATGTCGAGTCCGCCGTCGAACTGGAGCCCGGAGGCGAGGTAGGCGTCCCCCGCGCCGCTGCCCTTGGCGGCCGCGTCGAGCAGTGTGGGCAGGCTGAAGTCGAAGCGGTCGAGGACGAGTACGGAGATCGCGGTGGCGGCGCCGAGCAGGACGACGGTCTTGACGATCTGGATGAACGCGGTGCCCTTCATCCCGCCGATCGCCGCGTAGGCGATCATCAGGATGCCGAGGCAGACGATGGACCCGGTCTTGAAGCCGTCCGAGTGGAAGCCGAGGACGAAGGCGAGCAGGTCTCCGGCGCCCGCGAGCTGGAAGACCACCAGCGGGAGCAGCGCGGCGAGGGTTACGGCGCTGGCGGTGATCCGTACGGCGGGTCCGGGAGCGCGGCGGGTGAAGACGTCGCCCATGGTGAAGCGGCCCGCGTTCCGCAGTGGTTCGGCGAGCAGGAACATCATCAGCACCAGGGAGAGCACGGTGCTGAGGGCGAGGGTCAGCCCGTCGTAGCCGGTGAGGGCGATGACGCCGATGGTGGCGAGGACGGTGGACGCGGAGATGTAGTCGCCGGCGATGGCGAGTCCGCTCTGCATGGGGCTGAGGGAGCGGTAGCCGGTGTAGAACTCGCCGAGGTCGTCCCGGTCGGGTCCGGTCATCACGCACAGCAGCAGGGTGACGGTGACGACGGCGACGAACGCGACGAACGACATGGTCTGGGCGTCTGAGCCGAAGCCGGTCATGCGCGCGCACCTCCCGCGGCCTGCGCGGCCCTGTCCCTGATGGCGGCGGCGAGCGGGTCGACGCGGTGCCGGGCGATCCGTTCGTATGCGGCGATCGCGACGAGGGTGACGGGGAGCTGGAGGAAGCCGAGCAGCAGGCCGGTGGTGAGTCCGCCGCTGACTTCGCCGCTCATCAGCCCGGGGGCGTATCCGGAGAGGAACAGGAAGAAGACGAAGTAGCCGAGGGCGGTGAAGGTGGCGACCCGGCGCAGTCGGCGGTAGCTGGCACGCAGTCCGGTCAGTCCGGGCTGTTCCTGCTGGTGCGTGGGGGCCGACTGCTCGTACGAGTACGAGTACGAGTACGGGAAGGAGTCCGGGCGCGCGTACGAGTGCGGGTGCGCGGACGCCGCGTGCGGGAACGGGTCGCCGGGTGTGGCGGTGGGCGGGGCGCCGGGGTCGGCGAAGGCGGGGTCGTCGAAGTAACGCTGGTAACGCTCGTACGACATCGGAGGTGCTCCTTGCGGTGCCCTGGCGAGGGCGGGGGTGGTGCGGGCGACGCGGGGGGTGAGCGCGTACGTTACTTGCAGGTAAGAGCTGGCGTAAGAGGCTTCCAGACCGGTTGGTATGTCAGTTCGGCAACGTTCGGGTCACATCGCGGTGAGCCATGGGGAGGCTGTGTACACGGCTCTCACCTGCGACGGACCGGTGTGCACGATGCGTACGCGCTGTGCGCGTCCCCGTGTTCCGTCAGGTGTCGTGTGCGTCTGTGAGGACCGGGAATTTGCGCGGGGCCAGCAGTACCAGGACGAGCAGCGCGAGTGCGGCGGCACCCGCGGCGCCCAGGAACACGTAGTCCACCGCGGTGTCCACCGCCCGCTGCAGATGCTCCGCCGCGCCGGGCCGGCCGTCGGCCAGGGAGCGGGCGACGGCGTCCAGATCACCGCTCTTGTCGCCCGAGCCGCCGATACGGGACGCCAGGACGGAGTTGGCGAGCGCGCCGAACAGGGCTGCCCCGACGCTCTGCCCCACCTGGCGGCAGAACAGTACGGACCCCGTCGCCGTGCCGCGTTCCGCCCAGGGCACGGTGGACTGCACCCCGACGATCAGCGGCAGCTGGAAGATCCCGAGCGCCGCGCCGAGCAGCAGCATCACCAGCGCGGGTTGCCAGGCGTGGCCCGGATACGGCAGCAGCAGCGGGAAGGCCAGCAGGATCAGCAGGGCCGCGCTGATGCCGATGATCGCGCTGTCGCGGAAGCCGATACGGGTGTAGAGGCGGTTGGCGTAGGCGGCGCTGACCGGCCAGCTCAGGGTCATCACGGACAGCACGAATCCGGCCGCTATCGGGCTGAGGCCCAGTACCGACTGGGCGTAGGTGGGCAGGAAGACGGTGGGCGCGACCATCAGCAGCCCGAGCGCGCCCAGGGCCAGGTTCACCGCGGCGATGGTGCGGCGCCGCCACACCCAGCCGGGGATCACGGGGTCGGCGGCCCGGCGTTCGATCAGCACGGTCGCGATGACTCCGGCGGCGCCGCACGCGAGCAGAGTGAGGGAGGGTGCGGAGAGCCAGGGCCAGGCGACTCCGCCCTGGACGAGCGCGGTCAGCAGCAGGCTTCCGGTGACGAAGACGGCGAGCGCGCCCGGCCAGTCCACCGGGGGGCGGCTGCCCCGCTTGCGTACGGCCCCGCCTGCGGAGCCCGCCCTGGCAGCCTTGGCTCCAGCTCCAGCTCCAGCTCCAGCTCCAGCTCCAGCTCCAGCTCCAGCTCCAGCTCCAGCCCCGGCTTCGGTCCGGGCCGGTTCGCTGAGGTGGCGGGCGACCAGCCACAGGGCGAGCGCCCCGACCGGCAGGTTGATCAGGAAGATCCAGCGCCAGTCGGCGTACGCGGTGAGCAGTCCGCCGATCGCGGGCCCCGCGACCGCCGACACCGCCCAGACCGTGGACAGCCTCGCCTGGATCCTGGGGCGTTCGTCCAGCGGGTAGAGGTCGGCGGCGATGGTCTGGACGGTGCCCTGGAGTGCTCCGCCGCCGAGGCCCTGGATGACGCGGAAGGCAATGAGCGAGGTCATGTTCCAGGCGGCGCCGCACAGCAGCGAGCCGGCCAGGAAGACGACGATGCCGGTGATCAGTACGGGCTTGCGGCCGAAGGTGTCGGAGAGCTTTCCGTAGACGGGGATGGTGACGGTGACCGCGAGCAGATAGCCGGAGAACAGCCAGGAGAACACGGCGAAGCCGCCCAGTTCGCCGACGATCTGCGGGACGGCGGTGGAGACCACGGTGCCGTCGAGCGCGGCGAGTGCCATGCCGAGCATCAGCGCGGCGACGACGGGGCCGCGGCGGGTGGTGCCTGGTGCCGTGGAGCCGGTTCTCCGGGCGGTGTCCCTGGCGCCGGTGTGTCCCCCGCTCATCAAAGTCCCTTCCCTATGCACGTATCTCCGCGGACCAGCTTCCCACTTGCACCTCACGTGGCGGGAGGGGGCAGGCTCTGCGGGTGCGCGGCCGGTTCGGGCCCCGAACCCCTAGGGGGAGCTCCTGACTTGAGGCCAGGGTCGGTTCGTCCTGCTGAAGGAGGAGGGGCGCGGGGCCCGTTCCCTACTGTGTTCTCACGCCGGGCTTACGCCGCTCTTATCAGCGGGTCCGGGGGGCTCCAGGGCATCGGGGGTGGGGAATACCCCCGGCCGAAGAGGGTGCCGTGCACCAGCGCGGTGCCACCCCGCCGAGCACGACACTTTGACCGGACGCGGAGCACCGGAGCACCGGAGCACCGGGGCACCGGGGCACCGGGGCACCGGAACACCAAGACACCGGAACCATCGGATCGGAACAGGAGACACACTGTGACAACGGCTGTGACCGTCCCCGCACACGGGGGCACGGGAGGACGGACGGTCGTCGCCGCACGAGCGCGACAGGTCGTCAAGGCGTACGGTTCCGGGGAGACCCGGGTCGTCGCGCTCGACCACGTCGATGTGGACATCATGCGCGGGCAGTTCACCGCGATCATGGGCCCGTCCGGTTCCGGAAAGTCCACCCTGATGCACTGCCTGGCGGGGCTGGACACGGTGACATCGGGCGAGATCCACGTCGACGACACCGAGATCACCCGGCTGAAGGACAAGAAGCTCACCCAACTGCGCCGGGACCGGATCGGCTTCATCTTCCAGGCGTTCAACCTGCTGCCGACGCTCAGCGCCATCGAGAACATCACGCTGCCCATGGACATCGCGGGCCGCAAGCCGGATGCCGCGTGGCTGAACCGTGTGGTGGAGACGGTGGGACTGGCCGGGCGGCTGAAGCACCGGCCCAACCAGCTCTCCGGTGGTCAGCAGCAGCGGGTCGCCGTCGCACGCGCGCTCGCGGCCCGCCCCGAGATCATCTTCGGCGACGAGCCGACCGGGAACCTGGATTCACGGGCCGGCGCCGAGGTACTGGGCTTCCTGCGCAGGTCCGTCGACGAGCTGGGCCAGACCATCGTCATGGTCACCCATGACCCGGTGGCGGCCTCCTACGCCGACCGTGTGCTGTACCTGGCCGACGGCCGGATCGTGGACGAGATGTTCAACCCCACGGCCGACCAGGTGCTCGACCGTATGAAGGACTTCGACGCCCGGGGGCGTACGTCGTGACCGTGCTGAAGACCTCGCTGCGCAACTTCTTCGCGCACAAGGGGCGGATGGCGCTGTCCGCCATCGCCGTCCTGCTGTCGGTGGCGTTCGTGTCGGGCACACTCGTGTTCTCCGACACCATGAACACCACCTTCGACAAACTGTTCTCGGTCAGCGCCGCCGATGTCACCGTCAGCCCCAAGAACGCGGCGAGCAATGACGAGGTCCCGGCGACGGGGAAGCCGGAGGCCCTGCCCGCCGCCCTGCTGCCGCAGGTGGAGAAGGCCGACGGGGTGCGGTCCGCCGAGGGCAAGGTCATCTCCATGAGTGTGACCGTCGTCGACGCGGACAGCAAGAACATGGGATCCTCCACCGGCGCCCCCACCATCGCCGCCAACTGGACGCCGGGCGAGCTGCGCTCCATGGAGATCAGCTCGGGGCACGAGCCGCGCGGCCCCACCGAGGTGATGGTCGACGCGGACACCGCCGACAAGCACGGCCTGAAGCTCGGCGACGAGCTGCGCACCATCGCCGCGACCGGTGACCTCACCGCGCGTATCTCCGGTATCGCCTCGTTCAAGGTGACCAACCCGGGCGCGGCCGTCGTCTACTTCGACACGGCGACGGCCCAGCGCCAACTGCTCGGCAGGACCGGCGCGTACACCCAGATCGAGGTCACCGGGAAGCCCGGCACCGACCACGAGCGGCTGAAGCGGAACGTGGCCGCGTCCGTCGGCGACACGGCCCCGTACACCCTTCGGACACAGGCGGAGTCGGCCGACCAGGGCCGTGAGGACGTCGGCGAGTTCCTGAACATCATGAAGTACGCGATGCTCGGCTTCGCCGGGATCGCCGTCCTCGTGGGAATCTTCCTGATCGTCAACACCTTCTCGATGCTGGTCGCCCAGCGCACCCGGGAGATCGGGCTGATGCGGGCCATCGGATCGAGCCGCAGGCAGGTCAACCGCTCGGTGCTGATCGAGGCGCTGCTGCTCGGTGTGTTCGGCTCGATCGCGGGTGTCGCGGCCGGTGTCGGGCTCGCCATCGGGCTGATGGAGCTCATGTCGGCGACGGGCATGAACCTCTCGACGCAGGACCTCACCGTCAAGTGGACGACCCCGGTGATCGGGCTGACCCTGGGGATCGTCGTCACGGTCCTCGCCGCCTACATCCCGGCGCGCCGGGCGGGCAAGGTCTCCCCGATGGCCGCGCTGCGGGACGCCGGCATGCCGGCGGACGGCCGCGCCGGGCTGGTGCGGGGTGTCATCGGACTGGTCCTCACGGGCGCCGGCGGGCTCCTGCTGTGGGCCGTGACACGGGCGACGAAGGCGAGTGAGGGCTCGATGTGGCTGGGCCTGGGCGTGGTGCTCAGTCTGGTCGGCTTCATCGTGGTCGGTCCGCTGCTCGCGAGCGGGGTGGTCCGGGTCATCAGCGCGGTGCTGCTGCGGGCGTTCGGCCCGGTGGGGCGGATGGCCGAGCGCAACGCGCTGCGCAACCCGCGCCGTACCGGAGCCACCGGTGCCGCTCTGATGATCGGCCTGGCGCTGGTCGCCTGCCTGTCGGTCGTCGGCTCCTCGATGGTGGCGTCGGTGACCGACGAGCTGGACCGTACGGTCGGCACGGACTTCATCATCAACTCGGAGAACTTCCAGCCGATGGTGCCGCAGGTCGAGCAGGCGTTGAAGAAGGTGCCGGGCATCGAGCGCGTCACCGACTACAAGGTGGTGGAGGCCGAGTTGACCGCCCCCGGCGCCAACGGCGGCAAGGGCAAGCCGCAGAAGCAGACGCTGGTCGCCGCGGACCCGACCTACCCCCAGGACCTGCGCCGCGAGACGATCGCGGGCGACCTGGCGGCGGCCTACGGCAAGGACGCCATGTCGGTGTCGGAGGGGTACGCCAAGGAGCACGGCGTCAAGACCGGTGACACGCTGACGGTGAGCTTCACGGGCGGCAAGCCGGCGAGGCTGAAGGTCGCGGCGATCACCTCGGACGACACCAACGTCGACAAGGGCGCGATGTACGTCAACATCACGACGGTGGCCCGCTATCTGCCCGCCGACCGGATGCCGCAGAACTTCCTGATGTTCGCCACCGCGCAGGAGGGCAAGGAGAAAGAGGCGTACGCCGCGCTCAAGAAGTCGGTCGCCGCGTACCCGACCATCAAGGTGAAGGACCAGACCGACTACAAGCAGGATCTGCAGGACCAGGTCGGCCAGCTCCTGAACATCGTCTACGGCCTTCTCGCGCTCGCGATCATCGTCGCGGTGCTGGGCGTGGTGAACACCCTGGCTCTGTCGGTGGTGGAGCGGACCCGTGAGATCGGTCTGATGCGGGCCATCGGCCTCTCGCGCCGCCAGCTCCGTCGCATGATCCGCCTGGAGTCGGTGGTCATCGCCCTGTTCGGCGCGCTGCTCGGACTCGGTCTGGGCATGGGCTGGGGCACGGCGGCCCAGAGGCTGCTGGCCTTGGAGGGGCTTGGCGTGCTGGAGATCCCCTGGCCGACGATCGCGGGGGTGTTCGTGGGCTCCGCGTTCGTGGGTCTGTTCGCCGCGCTGGTCCCGGCCTTCCGGGCAGGCCGGATGAACGTGCTGAACGCCATCGCCACCGAGTAGCCCGGCGGCACGAGGGATGGACAAGGG